>JAYTMU010000165.1:0-8731 GCA_043728195.1 Bdellovibrionales bacterium | reverse complement strand
TGGGCCGCTCACGCCGAAGCCCATCCGCCGAAACTGACGGCCTACTCGCCGTGGGGAAAACGCATTGATCAAATTGAAATCGCTGATGGGTGGAAGCGGTTAGAAAAAGCGGCGGCCACCGAGGGCATCGTCGCCGCGGCCTACGAGCGAAAACAAAAAGAATATTCTAGAATTTATCAAATGGCCTTACTTTATTTGTACGCGCCGTCGAGCGCCTTTTTTTCTTGCCCGCTTGCGATGACGGACGGGGCGGCGCGCGCCTTAGAGCTTTACGGTAGTGAAGAGTTAAAAAATAAAGCGTTTAAAAATTTAACGTCTCGAAACCCAGAAAACTTTTGGACGTCGGGCCAATGGATGACTGAACGCACCGGTGGCTCCGACGTGAGCGGCACCAGCACCATGGCAAAAGCCCTTGATGAAAAAAATTATGCTCTTTACGGCACTAAATGGTTTACTTCGGCCACCACTTCGCAAATGGCTTTAACTTTAGCACGCACCGAAAACGCCGAACCGGGTAATCGCGGCCTTTCGTTATTTTACTTAGAACTGCGCGATCAAAATAAAAATTTAAATCAAATTGAAGTGCATCGTCTAAAAGAAAAATTAGGCACTAAGGCATTGCCGACGGCCGAACTGACATTGCAGGGCACGCCGGCCACGATGATTGGAAAACCCGGTGAGGGGGTTAAACGGATTGCAAGCGTTCTGAATATTACGCGTATTTATAATTCGATTTGCGCCCTTGGGCATATGCGGCGCGGTTTAGATTTAGCTTGGGATTACGCGCAAAAGCGAAAAGCTTTCGGCACGTTCATCATTGATCATCCGTTACATAAAAAAACGTTAACCGATCTAGAAAATATTTTTCAAAAATGTTTTAAGCTTACTTTTTTCGTTGTCAAACTGTTAGGCAAAGAAGAATGCAACGTTGCCACCGAGCAAGAAAAATTACTTTTACGGGCTTTAACTCCCATCGTAAAACTTTACACGGCTAAAAAATGTATTTTGATCTCGAGTGAAGTGATCGAAGCCTTCGGAGGCGCCGGCTACATTGAAGACACGGGGCTACCGCGCTTGCTGCGTGACGCCCAAGTTTTTTCTATTTGGGAAGGCACAACAAATATTTTAGCCCTTGATTTTTTTAAGGTGAATGAAAAAGAACAAATTTTACCTCAATTAATTGAGCAGCTGAAGGCAAAAAATCCACGCGCCCAAGAACTGCAAGATAAAAAATGGAAAGAAATCGAGAATGCACGCGAGCTCGCGTTTTTGGTCGCCGAGCTCGTCATCGATTCAATTGAATAAAACTATTTAATACTACGAACCAGTGCATAGGCTTCATAACGGAAGACTTTGCATTTGTTCAGATGCAGGATTTCGATTCTTAAAATCTGAATTCCCTTGAATAAGCCGTTTACCATTCAAAGACACATCGAAGGTGATTGTAGTTCCTCGCGAAATCATCGCGCTGACGGCACAGTACTTCGTCTGTGAAAGATTGACTGCTTCCTTAACTTTGTCCGGATCGCAAGAGCCAGCTGTTTAGGTGTCGGAGCACTTTCGTCGCCAAATGGTTTTGCGGCATCCATGTGAACTTTAAACCCATTGATGTTCGCCACAAAATTTTGCTTACCGTTCCAATCACAATCAACTTTCATAGATTCCCCCATCGCTAGTTACTGAATTTGAATTTGTTTGGCTTTGACAGATTCTGTTTTAGGAACAGTCACTGTCAGCACGCCGTTTTCAAATTTTGCATCAACCTTTTTTTCATCAACTGGGCCGGGTAAAGTAAAGCTTCTGGTGTAAGAACCATAATGCATTTCTGAAAGGTATTTCTTTTTTGATTCACTCTTTTGTTCTTCTTTTCGTTCAGCATGAATAGTGAGTTGGTCCCTGTCAGCTTCAACCTTGACCTGGTCCTTTGTAACCCCTGGTAAATCAAACCTTAAAACATAGTTATTGTCTTCCTCAGCGATTTCACATGACGGATTAAATGACATGCTTTGCATGCCGTCCGTTCTTTTCAAATTTACGAACTCATTAAATAGACGATCAAAAGGTTCTTGAACTTGTGAGAAATCACGAAATGGGCTTAAGCTCTTGTTGTTAAACCAGCGTTCTATGGTGTTAGACATAATAATCCTCCTTATGGATTGTGTTGTTAGTTTTTACCTGAGCAAGGTCAGTGCCAGTTTCCAATTTCTTTTAAAAATAAAAAACCTGCGCTTGATGTGTCGACTCGATTTAGATGAATGCGCCACTATCAAGCTCGGTTAAGTTCTCGGTTAAGTTCTCGGTCAAGTTCTCGTCAAGCTTCTACTGCGATCAACTTTGATGACCAGCATTAAGACTCAACAGTTGCGACAAAAATGACACTCAATGGGACATGTTGGCAGTAACTGGAGTGCAAATTTTTAGTAAAAAGTTTCTGTCGCTCTTCTGTTGGCAAGCAACACATTCTTACAAAGTGGTCTGCACCTTGCACTTACAACCAGTTTTAAAAACTACACTAAGGAAAAAAATGAAACCATTAAACAAAAAAAATAAAATCATTTGGTCTGTCGATCCAACTCAAGATCCGGCTGCAGCCAAGAATATTATTAAAGAGTTGAAAGTCTGGGCTACGCGTTTAAATTGTGATGTTCAGCCTGTTTCAATATTCTCTTTGTCCACCTTAAACCTTCCCATGGAAATATCTTTTCTTTGGAAGGATAAACTTAAAGAGATCGCGAAAAAATCCATGACCCTATATTTGAAAAAGGCCCAAGCAAAAGGCTTTCTTCCTCCAGACTTAGTTTTTATATCGGCACAATCTAGTCGTAAGATGGCCACAGAAATGGCGAATTATGCAGAAGTCGAAAATGCACAGCTTGTCGTTGCAAATACTCGAGCGATGAAGACTTGGAATCCATTTCGTTTGGGAAGCTTTGCCGAGACCTTAGTGGCGACCTCACTGGTACCTGTACTTTTACTTAATCCATCAGCAGTGGCATCGGCTAAAATACCATCGATCCTTTTGCCGACAGATTTTTCTCTGACCTCAAAAAATATTCTTGTAACACTTAAGCCTTGGGCAAAAGCATTTAAATCTAAAATATTTCTCTACAACCAAGTGCCAACGCCGAACATCAATCTTGCAGAGTTTAATGGCATTGGACAAAGTGATGGACTAAATTTGCAGCTAAAAGAAGTGGAAAAGTTGCGTTTGGAAAAAGGCGCTGAATGGATGTCTTTTTTGCAAAGTCAAAATATCAGAAGCTCCCTTTTAGTCGAGCGGCAACAAGAATATCTTGCGGCAGATATTCTTGAGGTAGCAAGAAAGAACAAGATTAGTCTTATTGCCATTGCAAATCAAAGCGGTCCCGTTAAGCAAGCTTTTCTTGGTAGTGTCGCGCGAGACATATTGTTACATGCTAAATGTCCCGTCCTGATTTTTTATCGGCCTAAAACAAATCGGAAACCCGTTATCCCAGCAAAGCAGAAAATCAATGGAAAATATCTTACCTCGAAAAATACTTCAATCCAGTCCGAGGTCCAACATGCCTAAGAAGGCTGTTCATAAAAGTAGGCTTTCTTGTATAAAGGGCCTACAATTTCATAAATGGAAGTTGACGTTTTTGTGAAAAACTAAATAAAATCAAGGGATGACTCAAGCCGCACAAAAGCTGTTAGGTTTACAACAAAAGTACAAAGAGCAGTTGCTTAAAGCTTTAAAGCATTTAGATTATTCTTATAAAAAATCATTAAGTTTATCGATGCTGGAAAGTGAAATGGATGAAGAAACTCTTGAAACTTGGGAGGGATTTTCATCACGATTTGCACGCGTTGTGGACTTACTTATCACAAAATATTTGAAAGTTTCAATTTTACTTCATGATCCGGCCTTCGACGGTAGTTTTCGTGACTTATTAGATTATGCAGAAAAAATAAAACTCATCGAAAGTGCCGATTTCTATATGAAAATGCGCGAAATAAGAAATATTCACGCTCATGATTACCGCGAAGATAAGTTAATTTTATTTTTATCTGATTTGAAGGCCTATGCACCAGAGCTTTTAAAAATTAAGTTATGAGACTTTCTGCAGTCGAACTAGAAAAGATAAAAATAACGTTTTCCCACTTTCGAAGTGAAGATGCCGAGCTATACCTTTTTGGCAGTCGAACAGATAACACTAAAAAGGGTGGCGACATCGATTTACTTATAATTTTCAAAGATTCAGAACAAAGCGCTCGATTCAAAAAACTAGATTTTCTTGTAGCTCTTAAAAAAGTACTCGGCGAGCGGCGCATTGACGTAACTAATGCTACACCTCACGAAATCGAAACAGATGAATTTTTGAAAGTTGTATTTTCTGGCGCTATGAAGATTTAAGGCTGCGAATATTCCCGCTCCATCGATTTTTTAATCTGCTCAATCTCGACATCTGATAAAGGCACCTTTTTTATAATCTCACCATTTCGTTGCATAGCTTCAAGTTCCATAACCGAACCCGTCGATAGATTTTCTCCTTTACCCAATTTCCCCTGAACCGCGTAGACCACATAACTTGATAGGCCATTACAAATTTATCGGCAGCCTCAGTTTTCATTTTGCCTGCGACAGTAACAGATTCAGTCTCAAATTCATTCGCGTTCTTAATACTTAATTTGTTTAAATTGACAGTACCGTCTTTTAATATTTTTCTAAAATCTTCGCCAGTTACTTTTGATTCTTTATCAATGCGTTCGCTTGCGGTAGTCATTTCAGCGCTGATTGACTTATCCATCACCCAGATGCCAGATTGTTTTGAGCGCGTAAAAATCGGCAGAGGTTTTAGTGCCCAATCAAATCAGTGTTAACGAGATCACGCGTTTAGCCTTTTTCAGCCCAGGTAGTCGCGCTGAAGGTTGCCGCATTCTTGAAAGCTGTGGTAAGGTTATTGCTACTTTCTATAGAGCTGACTGGTTCTTTACAGGCACCAATACAACCCAAACAGGAGAAAACAGCTGATGATTTCGTATACAAAGGGTGACATTTTACAATCACCTGCCCAGGTCATCACTAACACTGTAAATTGCGTCGCTGTAATGGGTAAGGGCCTTACCGCTCAATTTAAATCAAAATATCCGACTATGTTTCAAGACTATACCAAGCGCTGTGCCAGTGGGGATGTGAAGCCCGGTCAACCTTACCTTTTTGAAAATGATGAAGTACAAGTTCTAAACTTTCCCACCAAAAGACATTGGAAGAACCCCTCGCTTATAGCAGATATTGACGACGGCTTAGCTGCACAAGAAATTTAATTAACAACAAAATAACTGAACCCATCTAATTTTTTTTCCAGCGGAATTGATAAAAAATGCAAGATACCAAAGGCCCAAAACCACGAAAAAATAAGTACCCCGCCGAAGGCATCACTTTAGAAATGATGCTACGACAGCTTATAGACCTTTACGGCTGGGAACGTCTTGGCGAAAAGATCACGATTCGCTGTTTTACAGAAAATCCAAGTTTGAAATCGAGCTTGAAGTTTCTGCGCACGACGCCTTGGGCCCGTGAAGAAGTTGAGCGGCTGTGGCAGTGGCGTGAGAATACTGGCTGGGATCCACGGGATGATAAAAAGTAGCTTGGTGCAGCTTTTGTTGGGATCAGCCTAATGCCGTTCAGTTAAGCCACGTCGTATCTGCATCCATGCAATCGGGCACCAATCCCCGAACCCCAGTTTTACCGGCCATCGTGGCGTTAGTTTTATATAATTTTGTGAAGTTGAAAATATTATCCAAGTTCGATACTGCAAAAGAATATATGAAGGATATCTACAGGAAGCCAAATTTTAAATTATTATTTGGTTGGATCACATCACGACTTTACAAAATATTTAAAGGGATATGCGATGTTATGAAAGACTTCGACGAACTTTTAGCCAGGTCACTTGAAAAGCGAAAATGGTATTAAAAAGGCCGACTGTCATAGATTTTGACAGGAATTAATTGCGGAAAAAACGTCCCAGTTTAAGAAGTTCTGATTTTTAACTTAATTAAACCAACAGTGCTGTCGATAGGTGCATCATGCAACATATACGTCGTTATATTTACACGGCTTTAATTTTTGTGGCCTTACTGGGAAGCTTTTTGACATTTGTAAATATGTCATCGGGTAAGTCCGAATTCGATGAGGGCTGCTACCTGGCGCGCTACCCAGCCGTCGCAGAAAAATGGGTCAGTGACAATCGCACGGCGTTTTCCCACTGGAAAACCTACGGCCAATTCGAAGACCGCATTCCGGGTTGTACCGAACAGGTAGAACCAATGAATGGTGCCGCTGCTAGCGCCGACTTACAAAATACAGATCTGCAACGCTAATTTTAGACGGCAGTTGATTTAATTATAAGAATGGCTGCAATTCGCACCTTTGGTCCGAACACACCCTTCGCACCCAAAACCAACAGCACCGCAAATCCTAAAGTGCTTACTTTGACCCAGTCCACTTGACCTATTTTTTCTTTAACCAACATTTTAAATTTTTCTATGTCAGGCGCTTTTTTACCCTTGGCCATACGAAACCTCATGTGTGCACCTTAACATTGTTTAGTGCGGCCTGCTACTTGCTTTATAGTAAGCTGCGGCCTTTAAACTAGGGAAAAACGACCCGCCGCACAGTTCACTTGAACTGTAAAACGACAGGAGTTTAAGACGAAATCAACAATTCTAGTTTTAATTTTTGCAAGTGCAGTTGCAATAACGGGTTGCAACAGCGACTCTGATAATTCGCCGGTCACACAACCAGAACCAATTAATGAAGGTAGCGGATCCGAAGACGGTGCACCACTTCCTGCGCCGAACCCAAATCCAAACATGCCGTTAGCACCCGGCCAGTGGGCCGCCGATCAGGTCACTTTAATTGTTAAAACTAATAACGTCGAGCTTCAGTTTGCGTGCTCGGTAGGAAAAATTCCGGGAAAAATTAGACCTGATGAAAATGGCCGCTTTTCAGCGACCGGTACTATGACATTTTTTAGTAACGAAACCGGAGCCAATGAAACTTACGCTGCAAAGTTTGAAGGAATCACTAACCCTGATAAAAGCATTATTGCGGTACGGATAATTTCTGATGATCCCCGTGTCGAGGGTGGAACGCAAAATGAAGATTTCATTTTGCGAAAAGACTTTGTTCCACCCGACCGTGTTTGTGCGTTTTAAATTATTGACCATCAACTTTAAAAGTAAACTGCTGAGCTAACTTTAATGAAACCGTACCAAGACTTGCGCCACTGTGCGCTGAAATGGCACGGTGGCGCTGTCAATAATCAAATGGTTTTTTTAAGTAAAACTTTGCACACCTATTACACCAAATCTTTTCCACACCGATTTAAAATTCCCAAGCAATTCTGTGAATGTTCTCCACACTTTATTTAAGCAGCGTAACGGTTGCACAGAAAAAGCGGTTGCAGGCAGCACACGTAAATTAAAAAATAATTTAATATTGATATACAGACTGCACGGCCTTACCGTTTTGATTCTTCAAAAGGATACACACGGTGAATTTAAATTGGAACCTAGTACAAGATGACGTGCAAAACTTAGTCGATGATTCGGCTCGCACGCGTCACCTACTAAAATTAATTAGAATGGCCGCAATCAAACCGGTAGCCGATGGCTTTTTGGTTTGCTTAACAATGGAAAATCGCTTGACGTTACAAATGGCAGAACGCCACGTCCTACCCCAGTTAAGGCACGTGCTTGAAAGTCGCCTTGGCAGCGCTGTGCAGTTTAACTTTGAATTTCACAGCACGCAGGAAAGTTTCGACATCATCACCGCCGATTCGGATGAGCCCACAGCACATCCCGCAACTTCGTTACCAACTACCGCATACGTTTTTAAACATAAACACACGCTAAATCCAATTTACGATTTTGCGCATTTCTGCGTGACTCAAGAAAATGCATTTGCGCAGTCAGCGACGGCACATTTTGCTTCAAGCGAAAATACCGAGATCCCAATCATGACCATTACCGGACCTTCGGGTACTGGCAAAACCCATCTTTTACATGCAGCTGGTTGGGCATTTTTAGCGCGGCAAAGCGGTTTTAAAGTAAAAGTTGTCTCCGGAGATGATCTTATAACTGATTTTCAAACAGCTATCGTTAAGCGCAGCATGGGCGACTTTCGTTTAAAGTACAGAATTAACACCGACATACTATTGGTCGATGATATTCACTGTCTTGAAAAGGCAAAAGCCACACAAACAGAACTTTTCAATTTGATTAACGATTTTATTAGTGCTGGCAAGAAAATTATATTTACCTGCGACCGCGCGATTCAAAAAATTGAGGGTTTTGATGAACGATTAAAATCCCGCCTGCTAGGAAGTTTTAATTTAGAGTTAGAATATCCTTCCTTACAAAGTAAATTGCAGATCTTAAATTATAAATTGCAGCACGAGGGACTTGTATTGCCGGTTACGATTGTTGACCGTGTGCTACATAGCTGTGGACCATGCATTCGCTCGGTCGAAGGAGCACTTCACCGATTAAAAATGCTTTTAAAAACTGCTGGTGACCTTGAAACGTATGCATTAGATAAAATGTTTCCGATTCCTACCACCAAGCAGGTGGAGGCATTAAGCATAGAAAGTTTACTGTTGCGCGTTTGTGAAGCTCACAAACTAAGCCTTACTGATGTTAAAGGCCCTTCGCGAAAGCGTCCCGTAGTGGCTGCGCGCAGAGCTTGTGCCCATGCCTTGCAAAA
>JAYTMU010000164.1:0-5892 GCA_043728195.1 Bdellovibrionales bacterium | reverse complement strand
AGTACTGATGTTTATCGAACCATAGTTGTAAGTCGTCGCATCTGAAATTACTAGTGTGGCGCTGGTATTGTTCCAAAAACCAAATGGGATAATGATCTGAGTCCAGCTTAACTCTGCCAATACTAAAACAATTAAAAAGACTAAAGTTTTCACTCTTGCAGATACTAACATGCGTTACTTGGCACGTATACAAGACTTAAACATGACACGCTCTTGAATAGCAAAACCTCAAATGTGAAACTGACGACTTGAATTATTTTGAAGGGTTTAGGATCGGACGTGGTATCCGATGTGGAATAAGAGGCGCCGAAACGGCACCTCTAGTGTTGTTTTACTTGCGCAGAATTTTAGAGGGTTTTACTTTCGTGACTGTCACAATAGTCGAACCATCACGATAGGCTGAGATCGAATTTGTTTTAACGCTGCTTTCGATAACTGGGCTTACTTCAATCGATTCGCCGTCAGTACCTAGAATGGATAGCGCACAGTTGCCGATATTGCGAATGACGACGATAACTGTACCGTCGTCTTTAAAACCAAAAGCAGAAGATATAACTTCGCTATTTCGACTAGTAACCTCTTCGACCAAAAGTTTATAATCCTCAGATTTTTTAGTCATTTGCTTCGCAAGATCTTCATCGGCAGAAATAATTGTTTTGCCATCGGCTGTTTTAGTTTCAAGCAAAACTTTTCCAGACAAACGAAGTCCTTTTGCAGCAGTTGACGCAGCCGTTTCAGGGCATGCGGCAGACCACGCGTTTTGAGTTGTGATCAGGGACACTAAAGCTATCATGATTATCTTTTTCATATATTTTTTCCGCTGTTTGAAGTCGGAGTTATATTTACTTGGCAACGTTGCAGCTATAATGCCGTCTACGAGGCTTTATATTTCTTCTCATTGAACAAGAAGTGGTCTAAGTGACTTTTTTTGTTATTACACGCCCACAGAATTGGATCGAAAATATTTTTCGCTAGTTCGCAGACACCATCTCCGAGGAGTGTTTGCGGCAAACACCGTTCAGAGGTTTGAGACATTATTTTTCCTGTACCCAATTTCATAACTAGTCTGTAATGTTTAAACCGATGGGAATAATAAAAAGTCATTTTTATCAGGGCGAGTACGAAAAGGTTCTTGAAAAAACCTACGAAGATCAAAATGAAATTGAGCGTCAGCACCTAAATTTTATTGTTGGTAGTCTTAGTTTTTTAGGACGTACAAAAGAAGCCGAAGCATTTTACCTTAGCCAAAAAGTAAATTTCACCGAAATTCAAAAGTCCTACGCTTATTTTTTTATGGCGATTGGGCTGACACGTCGTTCACAGTACGACAAGGCGAAGCGGTATTTGATTTTAAATCGTCAACTATCAAAAAAGCTAAATCATGCAAATCCTGAAATTAAATTTTTAGTCGAGCAGGGTATTTCATTTTTCTTATTTTACTTAGGTCAGTTTGAAAAATCTTTAGGCTGGAGTCAAAAAGCATTGTCATCAGCTATGCTTACACAAGACTTTTGGATGAAGGCATTAAGTTATGATCTTTTGGCAAATAACTTGATTCATGCTGGACAAATTCACGAAGGGTTAAAGCATTTCGATGAAGCCATTAAGTTTTCGGCTAAGTTAAATAATACGGCATTGGTTCAAGCCATAGAAGTGAACCATTTGATTTTTCGTTGCGAGTACGGAATTGATATCAAAAGGTCATTTAATGAGCTTGAGAACAAATTACTCACGCTGGGCAAAAAAGATGGATTTACGCAAGCCAATCTTGGTTTGGAATACGTTAGACAGCTGACCTTGCGTGGTGAATGGTCCTTGGCATTAAGAAAATTAGACGAGATTTCTTCATTGATTTATCAAAGTCAAAATCGAAGACAAGAGGCTCGCCTTAATTTGCGGTGGGCTGAAATTTTCTACTTAAAAAATGAAGCCTCAACAGCTCAGCATTATGTTCGTTCTGGAAAACGTTGTTTAGAGTTCGTTGATATGACCTACGAGATTCAGTTTTTGGGGTTAGAAATTAAAATTTTTAGAAAATTGAAGAAAACAGTTGCCCCCTCAGAGCTAACACAAAGGCTGTTGGCCTTAAGCCAAAAGTACAAATCGATTAAAAACAATAATATATTAAGTCGTGAAAATAATTTGAAAAATAATTTGGTGCCGAACTCAGATGATGCAATTCATCAGCTGTTATTAAGAGCCGCCGAAAGTTCAACTGCCGCAAAGAAAATTATTTTAGACACAGGTTTTTTTTCCTGGATTCATTTGTTCTTTGATGTGCAATTAGGTGAAAAATATATTCTGCTAAACTTTGAACCCAAAAGTATAACTTGTGTCACGGATAGCGGGATTTTTCACAAGCCCGACGAGCTAACGGCATTGTCATTCAAAATTCTTACGACTTTATCAGAAGGCTTTACCACAAAGGAAGAATTGGTCAATGCGGTTTGGGGGTACAGGTACGATCCACTTCGCCATGATTCTTTGATCTATTCTTCGTTTTCCAGTCTGCGTAAAATCTTTGGACAAGAAATTAATTTTATAGAAACGTCTGAATTAGGTTACAAGCTAAAAGCCACGGTCATCAATATGTTAAGCCAAAATAAGAAATCTGCAAAACCTGCTGATAGCTTCGAAAAAACGAATACCGCACCAGTTACACCTGACTTGCTGTATTCAGATATAGCTCAGATGGCAAAACAAGGGTTGAATGCGCGCCAGATCCAAATAATGGATTACCTTCAAAAAAATCAGTTTATCTGCGTCAGGGATGTGGTTAAGTTTTTTTCAACCTCTGAAATAACTGCCAACCGCGATCTACGCTCTTTGTATCAAAAGAAACTTGTGCTACGACTAGGAAAAGGGCGGGCAACTCATTATGCAAAGGTGATGTGATACCGCTTAAACCTGCTTTACCGGAGTCCTTAAATGAAACATTTGAAATTCTTTATGACCGTATCTTTTTTGTCATTGGCCCTTTCAGAAGCTTATGCCGATTCTCTGTTTACTTCTGGCAGTTACGAAGTCCCAGTGTTTGAAACCCACCTTAAAAGTGCATCCCAGTTCACCCTTAAAAAGGTTTTATTCAAACAAGATGGTGCTAATTTTGAAATCAAATATATGATTCCTACAGAGCTTACGGGTGAAAAGAATTTAATTGAATTTAAAGGTATATTCACAGCTGGGCAAAGCTCTGGATTTTACGAAAACAATAAAATGGACTGCCTTGTTGATCAGTCACTTTTGATGTGCAAAGTATCATTTGCAAATCTAAAAATCGATCAGCAATTAGCCGAAAATTTTATGTTAGCCAAATTTGAAGGTGAAGACTTAGGTAACCGCTTATCAGTTCAGCGTTCATTTTCGACGGACCCCGTGGGTATCATTCGAATCAAGCTAAGCCCTAGTCATTTAGCGCTCTTGCCGTAAACCCATCAAATCCCATCATTTTTGATAGTAAGCCTTAGTTTCTATTTCTTCCGCGAAGATTTATTGTTCAAGTAACAAACAAATCTTTAAAGGAGATTAAAATGAAAAATACGTTCGCACAAAAAATACTGGCCTTCGCCCTGGTACTAGCAACTTTGCAGGCACAGGCCCAAGTGGGCAATGCGGGCACAACAGACCCAGCACTCACCACTGTTTCAGTGAATGACGAAGGCGAAAAATTGCTGGCAGATACCCGTGGTAACACTTTGTATGTGTTTGACCTTGATCAAAACAGTAATGCGCCCAAGTGCAATGAGGCTTGTGCAGAAGTTTGGCCGCCTTACCTTTTAACTGAGGCTGAAGTCGCGAATTTAGCAGCCCCATTGGGCTCTGTCGCTCGTGCTAACAAAAAAACACAGTTAACGTACGAGGGGCGCCCTGTTTACACATATGCCTTCGACCGCGGCCTATCGGCCGATGCAGGAGATGGCATTGGTGGTGTTTGGCATTACATCGAAATCTTAAAATAGCCCAACCAAATCTATAACAAATCAAATAACAAACAAAACTAAACAAAGGATATTTTATGAAAAAAGAATTATCAGTGATCACTATGGCAGCGTTACTTTTATGCAGCTTCTCGGCTAAAGCAACCGACTATTTTTGTTCGTCAAACTTTTCTGGACGAGTCAAAATAACCATCGACGAAAACGCTATTACGGCATTATCAAAAGGTAAAGAATTTAGTTACGCAGAAAATGGTAGACGAGTAAATCTAACAAATGCGGTGATCAAGTGCCGAGTTTTAGAAATCGATAAAACTGCAACTTACATTAACGTCTTCTCGGAGTGCACCAGCGGTAAGGTTTTTAAGCCGGGTTCTACCTTTCACGAGACACTTGTCGCCAACAATCACGGCGAGTTAGGTTCTCTTTCAATACCTTTTAATAGCGGCGGCGAAGGTTCGGGCGGATCAGAAGGCAACGAGTCAGTATATATTGGTTGCGACAAGCTAAACTAAGCTGAATTTTTTTTTGATGTAAAAAAATTAAAGGAAATCGGAGGGTTAAAGCTTTCGATTTCCTTTTTTCTTTTACGATCCTTCGTGGAAGAATTCCTAGAAATTAATTTAATACAAATGCCTGTGCCAAAAATTTTACGGAAGAAGGTTTTTATAATAACCTTGCTGTCGTCGACTGCGTCAGCTGAACTAATTAGTTACCACAATAAAAGGTGCAGGAGGGGTTATGTTAAATCTAATTTTTGGAGCTAAACTCTTGAACTCGATTTTGGATCAAACTGACTACCTCTACATTATTTGGAAAACTTGAATATTTGTTTTCATGCGACAACAGCATTTTGACAATGAAAGAAGTTGCTTCGACAAGTTGTTTATTATTTTGTACATATGGCAAAATTGCGCGGATTCGTTCCAGTGCATTAGTAAATAAGCTTTCTAAACCCTCATCAGTGGTAGGATAAACGTACTGTAATCGTTGGGCAGGTCTCTTGACTTTAAAAATCACCTTCTGGGGAAATTTCGTAGATGAGTTGTCGTAAATGTTTAAGCTTTGATTCTGGCTGCATGCGGTATTCAACTTCGTCGTATAAATCGAGAACTAAATCATCAAAAGTTTTATCGCTTCCTTCAAGAACATAGCCGTTATCAATTTGTTTTGCGAGGATCACCATGTAATGCGCATCTTGTTTTAATCCACGAATGTTATTTAAAGCATCACATTGCTTGATTGTGATTTTTACTTTACGTTTTTTTTCCATAAATTTTACAACCCTCGCATTTGTCTAGCGTACTTCAGCGGCGTCAGCGCTTTACGATCTTTTTGATTTTCAGTAATGACATACTTCATGTAATCAACTGGATCAAGTTCAACTTTTTTGCAACTTTCGATCACCGAGTAAAGAGTTGCTGCCACGTCTGCGCCGTTGATTGTTTTTGAACCGTTAAAGTTTTTTCTTCCCAGAACTGCGTGCCGTAAAGCGCGCTCGGCATCGTTATTCGTTAACGGCAGAGCTATATTCTCGATAAACGCTGTAAATTCCGGCCAGCCCGTTAAAACATAATTTGCAGCCTTACATAATTCGCTTTGATCAAAAAAATCTCGCTGAATAATTTCTAAATCTTCTTTAATTTCAGCACACTTTACTTTTGATTTTGATCCGCGTATTTTTTTTAATTCGGCCCAAGTTTTAGCTTCACGCTCGTATTCGCAAAGTTGATCGATTTTTAAAATGATCTTTTCAACTACGTCCGGATAAGCTTCATGAAGATCTAAAAACTCTCTGCGCGCATGCGCCCAGCATAAGCCCCAGGTTATATTCTTAACGTTTCTAAAATGTTTGTACCCACTGAACTTATCTGTCAGCACCGAGCCGCTAAATCCCTTTAACAGTTCATCGGCAACAGCCCCACTTCGTGTCGGATCAAATAAATAATAACTTCCG
>JAYTMU010000163.1:0-3192 GCA_043728195.1 Bdellovibrionales bacterium | reverse complement strand
AGTGCGCTTTGGATGTGTGCCGCTTCTAGTTCGGCTTTCGCGCCGATCGCAGCAAAGCAAAATATGGTCTTATCTTTTGCTGGCATTAAACTTAATTCGCAAAGATCAGCCAAGCGGTCAACGCCGGCCGCAAAACCTACGCCTGCGGTTTTGGGCCCCCCTAGCATTTCAACTAAGCCGTCGTAGCGCCCACCAGAAAGTATAGCACCCTGTGCGCCAAGTTCTGTCGTCGTAAATTCAAAAACCGTGTGGCAATAATAATCTAGGCCGCGCACTAGATTTGGATTTAATTTGTAAGGAATTTTTAGTAAATTAAGACCTTCAAGAACTTTCGCGAAGAATACTTTAGATTTTTCATTTAAAAAATTATCCATCAGCGGGGCGCCAGCGATTAACTTTTTATCGCCCTCATCTTTAGAATCTAAAATGCGCATCGGGTTTTTTTCTAAGCGCACCTGCGAATCGGGCGATAATTGTGATTTCAGCGGAGTTAAAAAATCGACCAATGCTTTACGGTAATCGGCACGTGATTCTGGATCACCCAACGTGTTGATTTCTAAAATACACTTATCGCTTAAATTTAATTTTTTCAAAATATTCCAGGCCAGATCTAAGCATTCAACATCGGCAAGTGCCGATTCTAAACCTAAAATCTCGACACCGAATTGCGTAAATTGGCGGTAGCGTCCTTTTTGCGGGCGTTCGTAACGAAACATCGGACCGTAGTAATAAAGTTTAAGCGGTACAAGCTGCGCTAAACCTTCACTAATAAATGCGCGTACAACTCCGGCAGTGCCTTCGGGGCGTAACGTAATAGAATCCCCACCGCGGTCTAAAAATGTGTACGTTTCTTTACTGACTGCGTCTGAAGTTTCACCTAATGACCTATGGAACACTTCAGAGAATTCAAACAGCGGTGTCTCTATTTCTTGAAAACCATAATTTTGCGCTGTTTTATACGCAATTTCGTCAATAGACCGAAATGTGTTTTTTAACTTAGGTAATAAATCGCGTGTGCCGCGGACGCTTTGATATTTACTCATACATGAAAAACAGCATATCCTAGCGGTTATGAATATGAAATGGATTTTTGTAGCCCTACTGGTTTTTTCAGCAGCCATCGGCGGCGGAGTTTACGTTTTATCAAAGGCCGGCCACGGCGCTGGTATTGAAGTCGACTGGCGGCTACTAGGACAGTTGGATTATATATCAAACAAGGCTACGACAGAGCTACAACAAGTCGACGGAAAACAAGTGAAAATTCCGGGCTTCATTGTCCCGCTAGATGATAACAACCGTTTAGTAACCGAATTTTTATTAGTTCCAAATCCGCAAGCGTGCATCCATGTGCCGCCACCGCCCCCAAATCAAATGGTTTATGTGAAAATGAAAACAGGTGTCGAAGCACCGGTCGGTGCACCCGTATGGGTTTACGGAAAATTTAAAATTGCCACAACACGTTCGCAGTACGGCGAAGTTTCTTTCGAAGTCGAAGGCGACACCGTCGAGCCCTACCGCTGATTAAAATAAAAAAGGAAAAAACTATGCTTTATCTATTATTATTTGCCTCCCTAAATTCATTTGCTGCTAAGCACGAGCACAAAGCCCATGCGCACGGCGCTGCAAAAATGGCGATTGCCTTCGAAGCCACTAAGGGTGAATTAACTTTTGAAGCACCTGGCGAAAGCATTTATGGTTTTGAACACGTTGCTAAATCAGCTGCGCAAAAAAAGCAGCAGGCAGAAACCTTGAGTACGCTTGAAACCGGCATTGCAAAAATGGTGGTTTTTGAAAAGCAATTGAACTGCGTTTTTACTAGACAAAAATTAGAAGTTAGCCAAGATGGCAATCACTCAGAAGTGCAAGCTTCGTTTATAATCCAATGTGATAAAGATCCAGTGGGTTCTACTTTAAAATTCCATGTTCAATCTGTTTTTCCAAAGTTAAAAGATGTCGACGTGCAAGTGATTGCGGGCGATGTGCAAAAAGCAGCTGAAGCTACTAAAAACGGTGTGCAAATTGAATTGAAAAAATGACCGAAGCCATTGCCATAAAAAACTTAAAATTTTCCTACGGTGAAAATCAGATATTAAATATCGCAGATTTTTCTGTACTGCCTGGTGAATTTGTTTTTTTACATGGCGCTAGCGGCTCTGGAAAATCTACCTTGCTCGAATTGCTAGCTGGCGTGCTGACAACGCAAAGCGGTCAACTACAAATGCTTGGCGAAGCTCTTCACGATATGTCAGCTCACGAACTGGATGTATTTCGCGCTAAAAACATCGGTTATATTTTTCAAAGCTTCAATCTGATTCCCTACTTGTCAGTGGTTGAAAATATTCAGCTTCCATTGATGTTTTTAAAAACTAAACCTGATCAGCAGCTTTACCAGCACCTAATTAAAAGTTTACAATTAGAAGCGTATGTACAACGAAAGGTGACAGATCTTTCCGTAGGCCAACAGCAGCGCGTTGCTGTGGCGCGTGCGTTGATGAAGCAGCCCAAACTTATATTAGCCGACGAGCCCACATCAGCACTTGATTACGATCACCGTGAAAAGTTTTTGCAGCTGCTGTTTCAAATTTGTCGCGAGCAAAAAACCACAGTGGTGTTTGTTAGTCACGACCGCACGATCGAAAAGTTATTTTCACGAGTTGTAGGCATAAGCACTATCAATTCGGCGCACCACCAGCCGCAGGTGATCGTATGAACTGGGTTTCCTGGATCAACTTAAGTTGGAAGTCGCTGAAAAATCGAAGACTGGCAACAACGCTTACCGTTTTTTCGATGATGTTAAGCCTAGTTCTACTTATGTCCGTCGAGCGCGTGCGTCGGGCTGCAGAAAGTGGATTTACACAAAGTATTTCTGGTGTTGATCTGATTGTGGGTGCGCGTTCGGGGTCGGTACAAATTGTTTTGTATTCGGTATTTAATTTAGGCCAAGCTACGAATAATGTTTCTATTGAAAGTTATAATGATTTAAAAAACAGGCCTGAAGTGGAATGGACCATTCCCTACAGTCTAGGTGACGGTCACCGCGGTTTTCGAGTTGTAGCAACCAACACCGATTTTTTTAAGTATTATCAATTTAGATCTAAAGAAAAAGTAGAATTCGCAGCAGGCCAAGCATTCAACTCTTATTTTGATGTCGTCATTGGTTCGGATGTGGCTGAAGCGCTTAATTATCAGCTG
>JAYTMU010000162.1:0-1575 GCA_043728195.1 Bdellovibrionales bacterium | reverse complement strand
AAACGAATCACCAATTGCAGCATTCACCGACGGGCACTATCGCAGTTATAGCATCATGGAACTGTTCCCTACGTGTCATTTGCGAACGATTAGCGCCAGCTATCGCTGCCGGAAACTCGGTAATAATAAAAGTTTCATCACAGTCACCAATTACAGCGTTTATTCTAAGCGAAGTATTAATTGCCGCACAAATTCCGCAAGGGCTAATACAAGTTTTAGTATCTAATGACCTTGATGTGAAAAATTTATTGGTAACGCATCCCGGAGTTAAAGCCATATGTTTTACAGGCCAATTAAAAAATGCAGCCAGTATTCTTAAAAAAGTTTCTGAGCAATCGTTCAATCAGTTCAAAAAGGTACAATTGGCTACGGGTAGTAAAAACACTGCGGTTTCATTAACTGATCCAATTGACGGGCAGTTTAATGAAATCATGGAATCGTTTATGATTGGTCAAGGACAACTGTCATGGAATTCCAATCGCCTGTTCGTCTTGGAAAAATATGAAGCGGAATGGCAACAAAAAATACAAGATTACTTTTCTACACTTCAACCAGCAACTTCGATAAATGAAGGTTCTAATTGGGGACCTTGCATTAAGCCCGAATCTTTCACACACTTTTCAGAAATTGAATCGATGGCAGTAAATGATCAGGCTAAATTAATTCAGCCATCGTACCGTCTGTCGGCATCCCAACAGAATTGTTTTTTAAAACCAACCTTCACCAAAGATATGTCCAACTGCTCGACGCTACAACAGGACCAAGTGATGGCACCGCTATTTATACTTAGTGTAGTTAAGTACCCTTTTGATATCGCAAAATATTCAAATGTTTCCTATTACGGACAGTCGGCCCATATCTGGGGTGCGGAAGAAAAAATCGAAAAAATTGCAGAGCAGTTAGAAGTAGCGCACGTTTTCAAAAATAAGTGGTCAGTAAAACATCACGAAGCTAATAAGGGCGTCAAACAATCGGCGTTTGGCATACAAGATTACCAAGTTTTTGGCGATTTCTTTTCAAACGTCAAAAAATTGACTTAAGGACTATTGAATTTGATGGGTTCGCGCCCGTGTTCTGATCTCGCACTGTGGGCAGTGGGCAATTTCTTTAATTTCATTAGGGGTTGTGGTTTCAAATTGAAGCTCTAGGGTGGTGTTGCACAAAACGCAGTGACACTGCAGTTGTAAATAGGCTTTTTGTTGCGTGCTAGCGACCTTTTCATAGTACTGAACTGCTTTCAATGCGATCTCCTGGGAAATGGTAACGGTAATTAATAATCCATGCAAAATCCGGCCACAGGCCAAGGTCCGGCATTCGGCGTTAGCTAGGCGCTAGATCAGCCAAAACAAATCTTCATAAAATGCACATACCCTCCAACTACGGAGGAATAAATGAAACATAAAATTTTAGTAAGCATACTTTTGGTAAGCTTGTCGGCATGTATGAAAGTCGCAAAAAAGGGCGCCGAAAATAAAGTAGCGCCACAAGTGGTAACGAACGAAGTACCTGAAGAAAAAAATACACGCAGCCAAACTGAGCTGACTTACAGTTATGATGTCGATGGCAAAGCGAATT
>JAYTMU010000161.1:0-14208 GCA_043728195.1 Bdellovibrionales bacterium | reverse complement strand
AGTACGGCAGTCTGCTCATTCAAACGTGGCTCTAGAAATTGAAGACTGTGTTTATTGTGGTTTGCAGTTTGTAGTGCATCCCTGTCAAATTTATGTGTGTCAAATACCGCGACTTTCATACTATTTTACTCCGAATGTTCTGCTTGTGATGTGCGAGATTGCAATTTTTAAACCAGAAAGATGTTTCTCTATAGCGCTGAGCAACTCAGCAGATAAAATTGAATAGCTCACAAGGCGATATGCTTTTTTTCAGTAAACCCGGTTCCGGCCAATTTATTCGATCAAAAGCAATGCTGGACGCCGTAAAATAACGTTATCTATTGATCCAGATTAGTAGTAATTCGTTGCTTAAATTTGTTCTAGTTATAACTCGTTAGTAGCTCGATAGTTTCAATAAGTTCAGTTTGGTTTAACGGTTTCGTCAAATGCCTGTCGCATCCAGCCGCAAAGGAACGTGCGCACTCTTCCGCCATGGCGTGCGCAGTTAAGGCAACAATCGGTTTCTTAAATCCAGCTTCGCGCAGTGCACGGGTCGCCTCATAGCCATCCATTTCGGGCATTTGGATGTCCATTAAAATAATATCAAAGTTGCCGTTCATTCCCATCTTAAATGCCTCAACTCCATTTTTTGCGGACTGCAAGCTAAGGCTACTTTAATATGTTCAGTTTCCAAAAGCTGCTTACCTCTGGTTTAACAAAAAAATCGGCAACAAATATAACTTAAGGAAGTGCAAATGAACGTCTACTTAAATATTTTTTTAGCCCTGTTTTTGACTTGTTGTCAGTCTGCTATTAAACCCTCTTCTGATGGTATCAATACGGATGAGTTTTTCTTTTTCGAAAAAAGCTACACTGAACTCAGCAAAGCTTATCCTTTACTTGTAGATGAGGGTGAAGTCGCAATCAATAGAAAAAATTTTTTCCAAAAAGGTTTATACGTACCTAAAAAATATAAAGTTGAATTTTTAATAGAGAAAGAAACCATGACAATAGCTGAAATTACAAAAATGAATATTGATGCCGCTTATAAAAATAGTTTTAATTTATTTAAACTTGATCAATCATTTCAACCAAAATGTGTCAATAAAGCTAACACTTTGAAATTTAGTTTGCCTGAAAAAGCGATGGCACTTGTTAAGAACAACCAAATAGTTTTTTATGCGAAATCGATTCTAATAGAAGAACGTCTAAAAGAGAACCAGGACAAAGCCTGTTTGAACCGATGGGGCCACTAAAATTTCATCCATGTACTGTTTCGACATAGAACCGTAGACCGAAATAGACTGCCTTAATCGATTTTGGAATCCCACTTCGTAAGCAAGGAAACCCTGGCTTACGACCATCACAAGTTCCTTAGGGCTTCAGAAGATCAGCCGGGTTGCTCGTACCCCATCTTGGCGACCAACAAGTGATTGAGTCGATACGAAGGATGTCGATTGACGGGCTTTTGTATCGGAAGATCTGCGTAGAACCCCTTTTTCTTGGCGCACGGCGATCGCGTTAGTGGCTTAATGTTTTAAGATTTTTTGAAATTATGTAGCGCACTTTGGCACCGTATTCAGAATACTATTTTGAGAAAATCTGTGTTTAATCAGAAAAAAAATGGTGGGCCAAATGGGACGAGTATCGAATTTACCGCCATAAACCTTTGCCTACTTCTTTAGCGCTTTTAGAAAAATATTATAGCGATCGCTCATTCCCTCTTTTGCAGACCAAGCCTCAATAGCCTTTAACTTAACGGTAGCGTCTTTACGGTGAAACGAGATAGCAGCTGTAAATGTGCTGCCCGTTTCTCCCGATGTTTGCCATCGGCACTCCGTGCCAAGGGTAAACATCGGGATTAAGTGGGCCAACCACATACGTGCATTTTTTTAAAATGATAATTAAAGTAGTAGCTTTTTTTTGAGAGTTCAAAAATTCCCAATTTAAACAACTCATTAAAGATATGCTCTGTCATTAATGAACAACGTCCGTCATTTCCCGCAATATTGAAAAATTTTTTATGCATCGAAAGAAGTTTTCGTTGCAGTTTCGATTTCGTTAAAACTTTTCCAGCTATCGAATTTTGCTCGAAGTATTTCAGAATGACATAGACCGAATAACTGTATTCGCTGGTATCTAAACCAGAGCTTCCGCCGTAGTCGACGCCTAAGATTTTTCCGTAATCGAAGCGATTCAAACCTTCGCGAATACGATAGTAAGCTTCGATCATATTGATCTTTGCTAAATGATTCTTATTTTTCTTCGTGAGACCTAACTCAATCTGTAATTTCTGGTGCATTTTGGAGTCATAAAGCCGACTCATGGGCAAAAAATGGCGGGGTGGACGAGTATCGAACTTATTTGCTCGAAGCTAGTTTTTTAATCAAAGCATCGTAGGCTTCTGGAGCCCCCTCAGACTCGCACCAATCTTTTACCTTTTTCCTATTAAACGGAAACTTCTGGGCAACTAACACAGCCTGATCTAAACACTCACGTGCTTTAAAATGAATATAAGAAGCCAACCGATCTCTAATACAATCAGTGGGTGAATAAATATATAGGGTTTGTCCCTGCACTTTTTTTGCATCTGGAGTAATTTTAACATCGTCACCAATTCCCGCCGGGCCAAACATAAATTCTACAAATTTATCACAATCAGGATGAGTATAATGACGCCCTCCATTGTTTTCAAAGCCGATGGCACCCATAATTTGGCCGATTTTTCCATGCACATATGTCTTTAAAACAAAATCAAGATCCCCAGATTTATATGCGCCTTCCGAATAAATAGCGGCAACGGCTCCACCTACCAGAATAGTTTCAATACCATTCTTAGCTAAGTGCCAGCCTACAAACTTCCAGACATCTTCTTCGCTACAGTTTTTCCAGTTCGGTTCTTTCAATTGACAGGCTTACCTTTACGTCGCGGACGGCGACGTGTTTCAAAAATTTTCTGTCTTTCAGCTAGCGGAATAGCTTCATAAGCTTTTTCAATGATTTCTTTCACTGGCTTACCAAACGGCGACTTGGGGTTAAACGAATAAATTCGAGATCTACCAGACTCTTTAGACACAAGTATCCCCGCCGCCTCGAATCTATTCAGTTGCTGAATGATAGGATTTAAGGCCGTTGAGAAATCTTTAGCTATTGCCGATGCGTGCGATTCGCCATAGTGAAAAATATGAAGCAAAACCTTTTCAGCAGTTTTATTTCCGAATATACCTTCTAACATGTTTTTATTATCTACCAGATTCTAGTCCATATCAACCAGTTTTAGGTAAAAATGGCGGGGTGGACGAGACTCGAACTCGCGGCCTTCCGCGTGACAGGCGGACGTTATAACCAACTTAACTACCACCCCGTTCGGTGTAGAAATCGAAGTTCCAAATATAGGTAATTTCGAGGTAATTTCAAGATTTTTATTTGTTCTGCGTGAAATTGATGCAGTTATGGACTGTTAGAATCGACTTTGTTACTTATGGTGTGCCCTGGGTTAGGAAATTCGGCTATCCTTATTTATGAAATCAAAATTCAAATACCCGAAGGAGTCTTCCAATGAAATCTCTTGTATGCCTTGCTGGCGTTCTTTTTTTTGCTTCCCTATCACTTAGTGAGACTTCCGCCCTTACCGTCGAGGGCATGCACTGTGGGGCCTGTAAATCGATGGTTCAGAAAAGTGTGTGTGATAATCCTGCAATTAAATCATCGGCTGCTAAATGCTCGGTTTCATTTAATGAAAAAACAAAATTGGGTGTGGTCACTTTGGTCTCTAAACCAGATCAAAAAATTGATGTGCCAGCAGTTGAAACTGCAATCACCACAACTGATAGCGCATACAAAATTACCAAAAAAGAAACCAAATAGTAATGGCATACGAAAAGGTCGAAAATTTATTGTGGCTTGATATGGAAATGTCAGGCCTTGATGTTACTAAAGAAGTTATCATTGAAGCCGCCTGCATCGTGACCGACATGAATTTTCGCGAACTTGATTCTTTTGAAACTGTCGTGAAACAACCGCAAAGTTATTTAGACAACATGGACGCTTGGAACAAAGAAACCCACACCAAATCAGGCTTAGCTGCTAAAGTTGCTTCTGGTATGGATCCCGACTTGGTCGAAGCAAAATTTATCGACATCATCGATAAACATTTTCCACAATCAAAAACTGATCTGAAGAAACGTCCGATCTTGTCTGGTAATTCGATTATGCAAGACCGATTATTTATTGATAAATATTTTCTAAAGCTAGCCGCCCGTCTGCACTACCGCATGATCGACGTTAGCTCGTGGAAAGTGATTGTAAATAATAAAATGAACATCGAATACAAAAAACAAAACGCGCACAGGGCATTGGACGACATTCGTGAAAGCATCGGCGAGCTTCGTTTTTATTTAGATAAGATCAACAGTAAGTAAAAAAAAGGTAATGATTTCATGAAATTTACGCTGCTATTAAGTTTAACACTTTTTTTATTTTCATGCGCTTCGAACCCCGTCTATGAAAACAGAGCTTCTGTAAAATCAGTAGGCCCCCTGAAGGTTGCGAACTTTCGCGGTCCCGAAGGCTTCAGTTCCATCGATGCCGAATACAATTCCATTTTAGCAGCAATGGTAGATTGTGCACAGTCACAGAAGTACGCACGCATTACAGAAACAAAAGGCTCCCCGTTTATGGGTGAGCCTTAATCGGTTCACTTAAAATAATATCTGCTTAGTAACTAGTAGCGATAATGCTCGGGCTTAAACGGTCCATCTTCGCTTGTGTGTAAGTACTTAGCCTGCTTGCCAGTTAACTTCGTAAGCTTCACGCCCAACTGACCTAAGTGAAGTGCCGCAACTTTTTCGTCAAGATGCTTCGGTAAGCGGTAAATCGCAATCTGGCTGTACTTGTCACGGTTAGTGAAAAGTTCGATTTGCGCTAACACCTGATTTGTAAATGAGTTGCTCATTACAAATGACGGATGCCCTGTTGCGCAACCTAAATTCACCAATCGTCCTTTAGCAAGAACCACAATTTCACGGCCATTTTTCAAGGTGTGAATATCAACTTGTGGCTTTACTTCGCGCTGTTTTGAATTCTTGTTTAACCACGCCATATCAATTTCGATATCGAAATGCCCGATGTTGCAAACAATCGCGTTGTCTTTCATTTTCATGAAATGTTTTTCAGTGATGATATCGCAGCAGCCGGTTGCTGTTACGAAAATATCAGCCATTGATGCGGCTTCATCCATAGTTACAACTTGGAAACCTTCCATTGCAGCTTGTAACGCACAAATTGGATCGACTTCAGTTACTAATACACGGGCGCCCAGACCTTTTACTGAAAAGGCCGAACCTTTTCCAACGTCTCCGTAACCAGCAACAACCACAACTTTACCAGCAAGCATTACGTCTGTTGCGCGCTTTAAACCATCTGCTAACGATTCACGGCAGCCGTATAAGTTATCAAATTTTGATTTTGTTACCGAATCATTCACGTTGATTGCTGGTAACTTTAATTTCTTAGCGCGTAACATAGTTTCTAAATTGTGTACGCCTGTTGTTGTCTCTTCAGATAAACCGATTAATTTTTTAAGTTCTTTTGCAAAACGTGGTTCGTGCATCATGTTCGTTAAATCGCCACCGTCATCTAGGATCAGGTTGTAACCTTCTGATCCCCAGCCGGTGATTGTTTGTTCAATACACCATGTGAAATCTTTTTCGTTTAAGTTTTTCCAAGCAAATACCGGAACGCCCACTGCAGCCATTGCAACAGCTGCGTGATCCTGCGTTGAATAGATATTACATGACGACCAACGGATTTCTGCACCTAAGTAGATTAGTGTTTCAATTAGTACCGCAGTTTGAATGGTCATATGTAAGCAACCCGCAATGCGCGCGCCTTTTAGCGGTTGTGTTTTTCCGAATTCTTTTCGTAGAGCCATTAATCCTGGCATTTCTTTTTCAGCAATTTTAATCTCTTCACGACCCCAACGAGCTAGCTCTGCGAAAACTTTTGGATCGTTCATGGCTTCGGCGCAAACAGCGTAATCAAGTTTTCCGGATTTTGTCTTAACAACTGATTGTGCTGGCATTTTTGCTGGCATTTTTCCTGATATTTTACCAGTCACTTTTGAATTTGTTTTCATCTGGTTTTTATTCATTTTAGTGTCCGTTCTTTTTTCTATTGTTGTTCGCATCGGTTTTTCCTTGCCGTTAGTTTATTAATTTAAATCTAAGCTAAAGTTAAAATTTCATATCCTGAATCCGTCAGTAAAATCGTGTGTTCAAACTGCGCCGACAATTTCCCATCAGACGTTGAGTAATATTTAATCGTTGATCCGGGGATAGTATGCTCGACAAATTCTTCGGTGCCTTCATTTACCATGGGCTCGACCGTAAAACAGGTCCAAGGCACTAAGCGCTCGCCTTTTCCTTTTTTGCCAAAAGCTGGCACGAAGGGATCTGTGTGAAAAACACGACCAATACCGTGGCCGCCGATTTCTTTTACTGTGGTGTAACCTTTACGGGTAACATATTTATTTGTTTCAAAACCAATATCACCCGTCCACCCACCCGGTGTGATCGCGCTAATTCCAGTCATCATCGCTTCGTAAGCAGCAACTACTAAATTGGATGCGGTTTCCGTAACATTTCCAACTTTTACTGTTTTTGATGTGTCGCCAAAAAAACCATCTTTTTTTACAGTGACATCTATATTTAAAATGTCGCCTTCTTTGATCACGTAGGCACCCGGTAGGCCATGGCAAACAACGTCGTTGACTGATATGCATGTAGCAAGCGGGTATCCGTGATACCCGATGCAAGCCGATACACCACCAATGCTTTGGGTATAATCGTTAGCAATGTTATCAAGTTCCAATGTGGTAATTCCAGGTTTTGCGAATTTTTCGGTGTGTTGAAGAACCTGTGCGGCCATCTTGCATGCAAGCTTCATTTTGACGATGTCTGATTTATCCAAAGGACGGTCTGGCATAATGAAAGAATATAAATTAAAAAACCCCTTAAAGCTAGGCCTTAAGGGGTTTTCTATTAGCTCATAGACTTAACTATAAACTAATTTGAATCTAGACTTATTCTTAGACTTTATTTTAAGTGCTTAGAAACAAGTTTAGTCATTTCGAACATAGAAACTTGGTTCTTGCCGAAGATTGGCTTTAATTTGTCGTCAGCGTTGATGTTACGACGGTTCTTAGAATCTTGAAGGTTGAACTTCTTGATGTAAGCCCATAATTTTTTTACAACTTCTGTACGAGGAACTGGGCCAGCACCGATAACAGCCGCTAATGAAGCTGAAGGTGTTAAAGGCTTCATAAACGCAGCGTTTGGCTTACGTTTTCCAGCAGCTTTTTTAGGAGCCGCAGTTTTAGGAGCTGCAGTTTTAGGAGCTGCAGTTTTTTTTACAGCTGTCTTTTTAGGAGCTGCAGTTTTCTTTGCAACTTTTTTAGTCGCTTTCTTTGCTTTTGCCATTGTATCCTCCGAAGGGTTGGCTATTTGTTTTAATTACTACTTTAGTCTCAAGACTAAAATCCAATGACCACAGTCTACGGCCATAAATTTTACTTTGTCCAACATAAAAATAACAAATCTTCGTTTTTTTCATTTTTCCCTCTGGGAAACCTAATATTCCCTCTGGGAAAGCTGAAATCCCCTCTGGAAAAGTGGTTTCCCCCTCTAGAAAACGCAATATTTTCCGAAACTAGCGACAATTCTCGTCTGAAAGTCGAGTTTCCCCGAGGAGAATTCAGTGAAAATTGCGCAAAAACGCCATCTAGCCCTATGGGAAATACGGATTTTACCGAAGAGTTTAGTATGAATGCTCAGTCAAAATCGCAAAATAGCTTTGCAGAAATACTTGAAAACCTGAGCCATACGCGCGGTACTGAGCACTTTAACACCCACCCTTCAACTGACTTTTCTGCCGGTTGGGAAAGTTCGTTAGACCCCCAAGGGTTAGCCCAGATAATTGGTTTTACCCCTGTGTTTAAGACGGGTTACAAAAAATATGTAAACCCCGCAAGGCCGCGCATCCCCCATATTATGACCGCTGAACAAACTGCAGCTTTTGAAAATTTATCAATCTGGTCCGAATCTTTAACTAGCTCCTTCAACAGATTCGAACTGAAATCGAGTTACCGCCAAGCTTTGCTGAAAACTCATCCAGATCAAGGCGGTTCGGCTGAAAGCTTTTTACAAGTGAAAAAAAGCTATGAAATCTTAAGTTCGTTAGTTACAAGCTAGCCTGTGCCACAAACCGACATATTACTTTGCACCTTGAATTCGACCTATCAGCACGCCGCATTCGGTTTACGCTACCTATTTGCTAACCTTGGCCATTTGCAATCACGGGCAGCAATTCTAGAATGGACCATCAAGGAAAACCCACGGGTCATTGTTGAAAAAATCTTGCAGCACCAACCGCGCATTGTCGGCTTCGGTGTCTATATATGGAATACCGAGCTAACTTTGCAAATTATCTCGACGCTTAAGAAGGTGGCGCCTGAGATAGTCATCGTGCTTGGTGGGCCTGAAATTTCATATGAAACAGACACGCAACCCCATTTACAGTGGTGCGACTACGTTATTAAAGGCGAAGCTGATTTTTCGTTTCAAAAGCTGTGTGAAGATTATTTGCTGCATGACGCGAAGCCCGCAGAAAAAATTCAACAGTCTGCTTTGCCTGATATTAAATTGATTCAATTCCCCTACGATTTGTATTCCGACGAAGATATCAAAAACCGCATCCTTTACGTCGAGGTTTCACGGGGCTGTCCGTATAAGTGTGAATACTGCCTATCGTCTTTGGACAAATCCGTTCGCAGCTTTGATTTAGAACTTTTTCTGTTGCAAATAAAAATCCTTATGGACCGAGGCGCCAGAACTTTTAAGTTCGTCGATCGAACTTTTAATTTATCACCGACTTCGTCAAACCGAATACTGCAATTTTTTTTAGAACACATTTCGCTTGGTTTATTTTTGCATTTTGAAATGGTACCCGACCGCTTACCCGCTGAAATTCGCGAACTGATTCAACAGTTTCCCGAAGGGTCCTTACAGTTCGAAGTTGGTATTCAAACTTTAAACCCCGCAGTGGCAGCTAACGTGTCCCGCAAGAATGATCTAGTGAAAGTCGAACAAAACTTTCAGTTTTTACGTGAATTTACTAAAGTGCACACCCACGCAGATTTGATCGTGGGTCTACCGGGTGAAACGTTAGAAAGTTTCGCTAGCGGCTTTGACCGTTTAGCCCTAATGAAACCCGATGAAATTCAAGTGGGAATATTAAAGCGTTTAAAAGGCACGCCAATCGCCCGCCATGAAAAAACTTTTAAAATGATTTACTCTGATTATTCTCCGTACCAGATCTTAAGTACCAGCACGATGGACTACGCGACATTACAGAAAATGAATCGCTTTGCCAAATTCTGGGACTTGTACGCGAACAGTGGTCAATTTAAAAATTTTATGGCGTGGTTTGTAGAAAAATCTTTTGACAGTTCTTTTTTTTGGAGCTTCTTTTCATTCACTGAATTTTTATCTGCGCGCTTTACTGAAACTCATAGCTTGTCGCTAATGAGCCTTGCTGAACAAGCTTGGCTTTATTTAAAACAAAGTGGTGTTAGCGCTGAAGATGCCGCTGCGCTAATAGAGAAAGACTTTTGCCACGGCTTCAAGCGCCGCGATTTACCTGTGTTTTTAAAAGGTGCCCCGGCCCCTCAGGCATCGTCAGCGGCAAGGAACATCCGTCAGTTACAGCACTCAAGCACGCAGCCCAGTTAGCACTGGCTTACGGATTGCTTTACAGAAACGTGAAATTTTAAACCAACCAGGGGTTTGTAACCATGAAAAAGCATGTGATTTTTTCTCGATTGTCTTTGTTGTTACCAATTCTATCACTATTAATCGAGCTAACTCCTGCCACATCCACGGCGCAAATCATAAGCCCCAATGGCACTGAAGTTAACTTTAGCTACACAGCTAGTTTCGAGATTCCTACCACGGCCCGTGAAAATACAGATGAAAAACGTATGAAGCTTCACGCATCATATATGTTTGGAATCTTTCAGTCGCCAACGTTTATTCGACAGCTGGGTCTTGATCCTGAATTATCTGCCGGTATCGGAGCGCCTAGGGCCCAGACACAATTTACAATACTTAGCTCGGAACAGGTTTCAGATAAAATTAAAATTTCTTATACAGCCGCAAGCAAAATGATTCTTCATAAAGATGTCGCACGCGCTATTCTTAAAATTGGTTACTTAGATTTACCACTTCCCGTAGACCCCTACGCAATTTATGACGTGACTTGCACTGATGAGCATTACACTTTGTTTTCAGATTTCTGGTATTTCTACGATCCATTTCGTAGTGGCTGTGAACGTTTAAGCCAACCGCCTATGGCAGTGAACACACGATTAACAATCACTCCTGTTGTAGTAAAGAAAATGGATCTAACGCCGAAGCTACCCTACTTACGTGGCGACAACGACAACGGCGATTTATTTTCAATTTACGTGATCCACGGCTACGCTGAAAAAAATGTTGCGGGTGACGAAGGACGCATGAGCTTCAAAGAGTTAAATCAGCATCTACTAGATAATGGCTTTACTGAAACACGCGAACATCAAAGCAAAGTCATTCCGATGTACATCTATCGTAAAGAAATACGTCTAGATAATGGAAAAAAAATAAAAGTTCAGTTAAAGCATTTGCTTGTTGAAACCAGCATTAACTCGAGGTCCAAAACGTTTGCCTTATTTTTTAAAGAAGCCGTTGCTAAAGCAGATGTCATTTACTACGGCGGTCATTCGGGTTTGGGTGGCAGCCTTGATATACCGTCCTTGGAAGAAAAAGCAGGACCATTTAAATTTAACCCAAAGAAAAAACAAATTTTCTTTTTCGAATCATGTGCCAGCTATTCTTATTATCTTGAGCATTTCGGAAATGAAAAAACAAAAGCAAAAATTGATATCATCACCAACGGCCTTGCTAGTTATTTTCATACCTCACATGCTGTGTTAACTACATTTTTATGGCATATGTTATCTGAAAATTCAAAAGATGTTACTTGGAGCAAAATTCTGGGCGACATGGAATCGGCCTTAGAGGGTTCGACGTATTTGACAAGTGTGGGCGGAATATAAATTAGCTTTAGTTAGCTAAACGGATGCGGTTTAAAATTTCTGGTGATGCAGCTGATCGCATTGTGCGGATGTAAGCTTTCCTCGTGGCGGGTTTTAATTCTGTACCCGGCAATACCTAGATGGGCTTGATCCAGACTTAGACGCAATTTATCGTCAATTTTTCGAACTGCATCTTCGCAGAACATTAAGTTTTCCGAATTCAATTCCGCAAAAGCAATTTCGTCCGCTTTTTTTACTGCGGTCTGCACCGGAGTTTTTAATATCTGCTCAATCTTTGTTACTTGCGTTGCAATCAATGTTTCTATTTCAGATAAAACATCCCGCGCAAATAGAAGCTCACAGGTCATCGCACTGCGCTGGGCGTGCGGTGTAGCCGGCAGCCGCCGCATCGATTTAAAATCGTGCCCGGGTTCGCTTAATTTATTTTTTAAAGACTCAAGTGAAAGCGCTGCTGATTGCGGACACGTGCTTGAGTACAAAATTTCAAATTGCAACCACATCTGAAACCCGGTTGGGCTTTCAAGCGCTGCTATATGCACCGGGTAATTTCTATGGCCAGCAATCCCTGATTTTAGCGCCTGTGTTTTTACCGGATAATTAAAATCTAAAGTTAGCCCTGCTTGATCCGACAACCCCTCTTGAGATTTAACTGCAGTTTGCAAAAAATTTCGGAGTGATATGTCTTTTACTTTTTTATTAAGAAACTGCTCTGTCATCAGCGTGTACAGCCGCGACATATGAATTCCGCGATTGCCTTCAGTTAAATTCACAGTCATAGAAAGCTCGCACGGAATGTTTACTTCATTTAGCTGCAGAACGGATTGCATGCGACCCATGCCCACCCAGTCCAACTTTTGTAAAGACTGATGGGTTTCGCTTTGGATATCAGATTTAAAGTTTGATTTAAAGTTTGATTTAAAGTTTGACTGTGGGGTTTGTGCCATTGTTACGCTTCGATCATCCTGTAGCGGATACGCTTTGGTGTTGAATCTTCGCCCATTCGCTTTTTACGATCTTCTTCGTATTCAGAAAAGCTTCCTGGATAAAAATATATTTTAGAATCACCTTCAAAGGCCATCGTGTGTGTGCACACGCGGTCTAAAAACCAACGGTCATGGGATATCACAATCGCAGAACCACCGAATTCATTTAAGGCTTCTTCAAGCGCGCGCATGGTGTTGACGTCTAAGTCATTGGTGGGCTCATCCAGTAAAAGTAAGTTGGCGCCTTCTTTTAGAATTTTTGCCAAATTCACGCGGTTTCGTTCACCACCTGATAAGGTTCCCACTTTTTTCTGCTGGTCACTGCCAGAAAAATTAAACCAGCTGACATACTGCCGCGCTGGAATTTCACGACCGCCTAATTGAATTAAGTCCTGGCCTCCGGATAAGGTTTCAAAGATTGTTTTTTCTGGATCTAATGTTTCGCGGGATTGATCAACGTAGGCGATTTTTACGGTCTCGCCGACCTTGAAGCTTCCGCTGTCAGGCTTTTCTTTTCCGGTGATCATTTTAAATAACGTGGACTTACCGGCACCATTGGGTCCGATCACGCCCACGATAGCACCGCGCGGAATTGAAAAATCCACGCTATCAAGTAGCACTTTTTTTCCATAGCCCTTAGTCACCCCTTGCGATTCAACGACGATGTTACCTAAGCGTGGTCCCGCTGGAATATAAATCGACATCTCTTGCAGGCGATCCGCAGACGGTTCTTTTAATAAATTTTCGTACGCATCGATACGCGCTTTTGATTTTGACTGCCGGGCTTTGGCACCTTGACGGATCCAATCAAGCTCGCGCTCTAGGGTTTTTGCTTTCTTGCTGTCTGATTTTTGCTCTTGAGCTAAACGTTTATCTTTCTGCTCTAACCATGAGGAATAATTACCTTTCCACGGAATTCCTTCGCCGCGGTCAAGCTCTAGAATCCAGCCAGCGACGTTATCTAGGAAGTAGCGATCATGCGTGACCGCAATGACCGTCCCTGGAAATTTAGCTAAGTATTGCTCAAGCCAACCGACAGATTCGGCGTCCAAGTGATTCGTAGGCTCGTCTAATAATAAAATGTCAGGGTTACTCATGATCAAACGGCACAAAGCTACGCGGCGTTTTTCTCCGCCTGATAAGGGGCCGATTGGCAGGTCGCCATCTGGACAACGTAAGGCGTCCATGGCCAATTCGATTTTTTGATCCACTTCCCAACCGCCAAGCGCTTCGATCTTTTCTTGCAGGTCACCCTGCTTTTCGATCATCTTGTTCATTTCATCGGGGTCCAAATCAGGATCCGAAAATTTTTCGTTGATGGCGTTGTAGTCTTTCATTAATTGCGGCAGGTCGCCCATGCCTGAAAAAATATTTTCTTTTACAGTAAGGGTTTCGTCTAATTTTGGTTCTTGCTCTAGGTAGCCGACCTTCATTTTTTTTGCAGGGAAAGCTTCGCCTAGAAATTCATGATCAACACCGGCCATGATTCTTAGCAATGATGATTTCCCAGAGCCGTTTAGACCTAGCACTCCAATTTTGGCGCCGTAGAAGTACGACAGATAAATATTTTTTAGTACATAGCGATTCGGCGGGTAAACTTTCGAAACGCCTTTCATGGTGTAGATGATATCTTGAGACATAATAAAACCTCTTTCAAAATTTCATTTTCAGTTGAATCTTAGAGTGATGGACAGTAGCATTCCGTATAGAGATGAGCAACACGAACGACGACGGCAACAAAAATTCAAAAAGCATAAATCAGTCCAAACGCTGGACTTTTATTCAAAATGACCTAGAAAAGGCCCTAAACACCTGGGAAGAGCTTGAAAAAAACCAATCCCCCCTAAGCCAAGAAGAACAACAGCTGATCAAAATTAAATCAATTATCAACCAGTTGAAGGAAAAACTTGATCAGTTTTGATCGGCGGGTTACGTGGCTCGGTTCTTACTTGCGGTTTCGTAGCTCAGTTCTGCCCGGTGAGTGCGAAAGCAAAGGAAACTGATCTCTTATAAGGTTCTAGGTGGCTCATACCGCCTCAATAAAATAAGTCTATTCAATAAGTTATGTGGCTCGTTGGTTGACTTCTGATTGTA
>JAYTMU010000160.1:0-12913 GCA_043728195.1 Bdellovibrionales bacterium | reverse complement strand
TTAAGGGCCGTTTTCGAAAAATGGTGTTAGAGCCTTCAGGCATTATTTGTTATATGGGAAAATCGGCCAAGGATAATTTAGATCTGCTTAGAAAAGCGAAAGCTTGGGATATGTGGATACATCTAAAAGATTATCCAAGTGCGCATGCCATTATGCACTTGCAAAAGGGGCAGTCAATACCACAGACCGATTTACGCTTAGTCAGCGAATGGCTTGTTAAAGAAAATTTCAAAGATAAAATGAGCGGTACAAAGTACGCCGTCGTTTATGTCGAGTGCCGTCATGTGCGCCCGATAAAAGGCGATAAGTTGGGGCGCGTCACGTATCACGAGGGCCGTGAACTCTTGATTGCGTTGTAGAAACTAAATAGGATGAGACTGCAGAATAAATACGGAGAATCATCGTATGATTGAAGTCCATCAGCTGTGTAAAAATTATGGCGACCGCCAAGCCATTAAAGACCTGAGTTTTAAAATCGAAAAAGGTGACGTGGTGGGCTTTCTGGGCCCCAACGGCGCTGGTAAATCGACGACCATGAAAATTATTACAGGATTTATGGCGCCAAGTTCTGGTGAAGCTAAGGTCTGTGGCTTTGACGTATTTGAAAACCCACTAGAAGTTAAAAAAAGAATTGGCTACCTGCCGGAAACACCACCGCTGTACACAGATATGAAAGTAATCGATTACTTACGTTACGTTGCGAAGTTAAAGCATGTGGATGCGAAAAAAATTAATTCGCTCGTCGAGCGCGCTTTAAATAAAACTCAGTTACTGACGGTCAAAGACCGGCTAATACAAAATTTATCAAAGGGCTTCAAACAGCGGGTAGGTATTGCACAAGCCTTAGTGTCTGACCCCGAAGTTTTGGTCTTGGATGAACCTACCGTGGGCCTAGATCCAAAACAAGTTGCGGAAATACGCGATTTGATCAAAGAGCTTCAAGGTGAACACACAATTATTTTGTCGACCCACATACTTCCGGAAGTGCAAGCTACCTGCAATAAGGTTATTATTATTCACCAAGGAAAAATTGTTGCGCAAGACAAAATAGAACATTTAGAAAAAATGAATCAAGGGTCTTTATTTGTGCATGTGAAGACGCGTGCCGCACGTGGCTTAAAAGAAATTTTACAAAAAGTAGACGGCGTCGTCGCAATCGAAAAGATAAGCGATCTACATTTTAAAATTCAGTTATTAGAACAGGACGAACTGATTGAAAAAATTGCTGGTGAAGTTATCCGCTCGGGCGCTGGGCTGATGGAGCTTGTGCCTTCAAGGGCTAACTTGGAAGACGTATTTTTAAAATTAACGTATGGAAAAAAAACTTGACAGGACACGTGATATGAAAAGTACATTTGTAATTTATAAAAAAGAGCTAGCCGGATTTTTCGTAAGCCCTTTGTTTTATTTTATCGCTTTTTTAATGACGACATTGTTAAGCGTGATGTTTTCATTAAGTTTAGATAAGTTTAGCTATTTGGCAGCAAATCCAATGATGCAAATGGGAACAAGCACGCAGCAACAGAATATTCACTATGCTGTTTTTCTGCCGCATCTTTCGTTAGTAAACTTGCTACTTATATTTTTAGTGCCCGCGTTTTCAATGCGCCTATTGGCTGAAGAAAAAAAGATGCGTACATTTGATTTGCTGCTAACGTGCCCTGTAAGGTCTTCAGATATTGTACTTGGGAAATTTTTAGCCTTACTGACTACACTAAGCGGATTAATTCTACTTGCTTTGATTTACCCGCTGGTCACGCGCCGAATTGTAGAATTTCCGTGGGCACCGACACTAATTGCAGCTTTTGGCATTTTCTTAGTTGCTGCGGTTTACGCGGCCATGAATTTATTTGCATCAAGCTTAACCGACAACAGTCTTATTGCGTTTGTGGTGTCCGTTGCATTTAACTTAGCCATTTGGTTTTTAGGCGCCTTAAGTGATTCTTTCGATGGCGGAGTTTCAAAGAAAATTTTTGAACATATTTCTATGAATACCCATTTAGCTTCCTTAATTGAAGGAACGTTACGCACAAACGGCATGATCTTTTTTGCCAGCCTTATTTTTATTTTTTGCTTCTTAGCCGAGCGGGTTGTCGAATCCGCTAGATGGAGAGATTAATGAGTGGTCACAGTCGCTTAGCCTTTGGCGCCAGTTTGATTTGCTTTATCGCCTTAGCAGGCTTATTTTTTGCCATAAAGATGTGGATGCCATTCATGTGGGCCCTACTTGTACCAGGAATTTTTGGTCTTTTATTTTGGTTGTATAATGACCGCCTGAAACTTTTGGATTTTTTCATGATGAAATCAACAAAGCATGGATTAAACATGGGTGTACTTATCCTAATTGTTTTTACACTGATTGGCCTAATTAATTATTTGGGTGCAAAGTATTACAAGGTCATTGATTTATCGGGTAATAAAATAAATACGCTGTCTGAACAGTCGGTACAGTTAGTTAAAAGCCTTGATGCCGATATGCGTATTCGCTTTTTTTACAAAAATGGCGCCGATCAAGCTGAAGACAACAAAAAGCTATTTCGTGAGGTGGTAAAAAAATATCAAGATATCTCTGCGAAAGTGCAGTTAGAATTTGTCGAAATGAACGAAAAGGCAAAGCTAACACAAGATTATGGTGCTGCCCGCGGATCAGGCGAGGCATTTATTGATTACAAAGGCAGTAAAAACCGAATCGAAACGTACACCGAGCAGGACGTAACCAACGCCATCATCAAAGTGACACGAACAGAAAAAAAGACTGTCTACTTTGTTGAAGGCCATGGCGAGCGAACCACCGATCAAGAAAAAGATGACGGTGGCCTTGCAGGTTTTAAGCAGCTGCTAGAAAAAAATTCTTACGTGGTGAAAAAATTGTCTTTAGCAACCACAACAGAAGTGCCGAAAGATGCTAATGCTTTAATGATTTTGGGCGCGAAGCAAAATTTTCAGGCCGCCGAAATTAAGTCGCTTACAACTTATCTTGAAGATGGCGGTGCCTTGTTGATTGCCTTTGAAAAAATAAATCCAGGTGGTTTACAAGCTTTGACTGCAACTTTGGGGTTAGATTTAGAAAAATTTTACGTGTTCAATGTGTATAACACGCCGATGGGACAAGTTGTGAATGCTCAGTCACCGACAGTGGCAGTGAATTATTCTGCTACCCATCCGGCAACAAAAGTATTTGGACCAAACCAGATGACGGTTTATAGCCAGCCGAATGCACTTAAGTTAAGTGAAGCCAATGCAGCAATTAAATTTGAGGTTATCGCACGCACCCCGGAAAACTCGGTTGCATTAAAAGATTTAGACAGTCAAGACTATCAAGGTAATCCACAGTCTTTCATCCTGGGTGCTGAAATTCGTGGAAAGCTTGGGAAGTCTGAAAAAGAATTTTCAGTGATTGCTTTTTCTGATGTTGATTTTATGAGTAATATTTTACTGTACCAAAACTTAAACCGTGATTTGGCTTTAAATTCCGTTGCCGCTTTGGTTAAAGAAAACGACCTGATATCAATCTCTCCGAAAGAACCTAAAGCCAGTGCGTTCTTGGTGCCGCCGCCAGAAATGAATCAGTTCTTAAAGTTTGTTATTTTAGGTTTATTTTTACCACTGCCGCTTGGATTTATGATTCTTAGCACCACGCTTTGGTACCGACGAAGGCACGCCTAATGAAAGTTAAAAAAACTGCACTATTGGCCACAGTTACCCTGCTAGCGGCTTTCGGCGTTTTTGTGTTTGAATACAAGAAGCAGGTTGATGACGTCATTAAAAATGATTTAGAGGCACGCATTGTTGTCTTTCAAAAAGACCAAATTAACTTTATCGAAATTCAAAAAAATCCAGCGAATAATCAGACGAAATACGTTATGCAAAAAGGGCCAGATGGCTGGTCTATCTTAGAGCCTGTGCAGGATTCAGCTGATAATGACCAAATTGAAAGTTTGCTAGATATTTTAACCACTGAAAAATCGATGACAGTAGCAAAAGAATCAGCCGATCCAACACAATTAAAGTTAGCTGAATTTGGATTAGAAAGCCCATACACTGTTTTTAATTTTAAAAATAATCTGGGGCATTCGCAGAAGATTTATTTAGGTTCGCAGAAAAATTTTGAAGGAAATTCATTTATACGTGTCGATTCGCAGAATAAAGTTCTAGTTGCCTCGCCGGTTTGGCACACGAAAGCCGAACAAAATTTGATGACCTACCGTGAAAAAAGACTTTACCGTGAATCTTTAAGCAAAGTAAAAGTTGTCGAAGTGACTTCGTTAACAGACAAATTTACGCTTAATCGGGGTGATAGTGTTTGGACTTCGCCAAAGTACCCCCAGTTTGTATTAGATCAAAATAAGGTGCGAACGATGCTTAAGCAGATCGCTGAATCGTCGGTGCAAGATTACGTGTTTGACGGCGAGCCCTCAAATTCATTAGTACAGGAAAAAAGATTAGTGAAAGCCCCGGTTGCCGTTACTTTTCATACGGCTCAGTCGAATTGGTCTGTTGTGGTTAATCAGCATGAAAAAGATAATGCTGTTTATGCTATGACCGACAGGCCAACGAATTTGGTGAAAATAGATCCTACCCGCTGGGAGCTTTTCGGCAATTTAAGCTTAGACAGTCTTCGTGATCGCAGCAGTCAGTTTAAGTTTGCACTTCATGAAGTTTCAAAAGTTTACTTTAAGAATGAACTGGTTGAATTAAGCTTTGCTAAAGATAAAGACGAATGGAAGAGCACGCAACCAGTCCCACCAGAAACAGATTTTTCGCCTGTAGAACTGGTTAAACTTATCGGTAAAATTCATGATCTTGAAGTATCTGAGTTTTTAGATGCCGAATTTAAACAGAAAGCTCCGTTGGCCCTTTCGGCGAAAAACATGCTAATTTTAAAATCGGCGACGGACAATTTAATTATGCAATTTAATTGGGGTCCAGAAGTTAAGCTTATTAAAAATGGTCAGCCGAAAGATTATTTTTACGCGCGCACCAGTTTAGGAGATTCAGTTTTTGCTTTAGAGAAAAATTTTGTTGAACGTATTGATTTGCAACAGGCATTTAAGAAAAAGGATCAACCATAAAAATGATGAATAGCAGTGATTTGACGCCGATTCGTATAAAATCACCCACGCGTGTGGATTTAGCCGGTGGAACTTTAGATATGTGGCCGTTATTTAACTTTGTTGGCGGCGCAACAACGATTAATCTTGCGATTGATATTTGGACCGAGGTTGAACTTACACCGGCGTCGTCGACAGCTATAACAATCGAATCTAAAGATTTAAACCAACAGTGGCACTTTGCTGATAGAAAGGCATTTTTAACTGCACTTGATCCAAAAATCTTATTTTATCAAAAAATTGTTGAAAAATTCTTTTTTGAACAAGGGTTTACGTTAACAACAAGTTCCGAAAGCCCGATCGGTGGCGGCCTTGGCGGTAGTAGCAGTTTGGTCATCTCAATCTTAAAAGCATTTCAAAAATGGCAAAATATTTCATCGCTTACGACCCATAAATTAGTCGAACTTGCGCATAATATTGAAGCCGAAATACTAAAAGCTCCGACAGGAACGCAGGATTATTATCCACCCCTGGAAGGTGGTTTGGGTTTTATCAATTACGCGGCTACGGGAATTACAAATTCGGTACAGTCTATTGTGGGAACTCCGTTTGAGGATCACTTTTTATTGGTGTATACGGGGCGTTCGCACCATAGTGGCTTAAATAACTTTGAAGTTTTAAAAGCAGCCGTTGAAGGTGATCTAAAAGTTTTATCTGCATTAAAGAAAATAAAAAATATTGCCGATCTATTGAAGATTGCAATTTTACAAAAAGACTGGGGCCAGTTACCTAGTTTGTTCCGCCAAGAGTTTGAAGCCCGTTTAGAGCTAACCCCCGCATTTAGTAGTCCAGAAATTGAAAGATTGGCAAAAATCACTGTAGCTGCCGGCGCCTTAGCCGTTAAAATATGTGGAGCGGGTGGCGGCGGGTGTGTATTAGTGTGGGTGCCGCCTAAGAACCGTGATAAGGTTGTACAGGTATGTCAAAACGAAAAGTTTCAGTGCCTAAGCGCACGGCCAGTAAATCCCCTGAACTAAAAAACGATGTCGTGCGTTTTTTAGGAATTTCTTTAGCTGGTGGTAAGTCTGACAAAGCGTGTGTCGCGCTGATTGAATACTACCCTAAGAATAGGAAAATCTTCTTATCACGTCTTTTTGAAAAACTAAAATCTGAAGAAAAAATATCGGTCGATTTAAAAATTCATGATCTGATTGATCAGAATAAGGAAACTTTAGAATATGTAGCTTTTGATATCCCGTGGACTTTACCAGCATGCTTAACGTGTATAAAAGTATGTCCGGGTTACGAAAACTGTAATGAAGAGCACATTCAGTGGATGTGGAACCATCACGACGCCAAAGTGAAAAAAAAGAAACCGAAAAAAATGTTCACTCCGTACACACAAAGATGTGTCGAAATGCATTTCGCAACAGAACTTGAAGAGCAATTTACCATGCACCATGCGATGGGTTCAAATTCAGCACCGCTACTTGCACGGGCGCAATTTATAAAAAAGCGTATCGATCCAAGGGTAAAGTGCATTGAAGTAAACCCAGGTCTTACACTGTGGCGCGTGGGCCGAATGATGGATATGATGAAGTCCCATTTACGCCATCACCGTGCCGCTTTCGGCGGTGATGAAGCCCGGAAACAATTTCTACACAAATTGAACGAAAAAAATCTAACGTTTATTTATCATCAGGATATGAAACAAATGATCGAAAACAGCCATGCGTTCGAAGCCTTCCTGTGCGCACTGACTGGGTTTTTAAAATACAAAGATTTAACCGAAGCTAGGCCTAAGAATTTTCCGGTAAATGAAAACTGGATCGAATTTCCAAAAACGAATCTGCGTGCTAAGGACTTTGAATAGTAATTAACTAATTAATTCTGCGTAAATGAAGTTGGTTGTATAGCAGGCAGCGGTTTGAACACCGATTTTAGCTCGGGCATTTGCATTGGAACTTTATCAAAGGACCCAATCCACGTTTCCGGAGTTTCCATGCACAGAAAAATATTCCAGCTTGGATTATTATCTTTAAACTGCCGAATCATAAATTGAAACATCTCGGCGCGCACGCGGGCATCATAGCGCAGTTTATTACCTTCACTTGGAAAAAGTTCAGCTGAAGTAACCAGGGACTGCATGCCAAAACGTTCGCGCATCATATGCCGCTGTTCGGGCTGAATCCGTAAGGCGCCAAGTGAAATGATATTTACCTCTTTGCCTGAAAAGTTTTTCTGAATTTGCAAAGCAAGGTCAGCATAATTTTCTTTCCACTCGGGGTGCCAAATCATAGGATCAATGTGAAATGCAATCTGGTAACCACGTTCCAAGCATTTTTTCGCAGCACTAAGTCTGTCAAGCAAGGATGCAGTGCCATGCTCTTCACGCTTAATTATATAATCTGGATTTATCGACCAGCTAACGATCGTGTTGCCAACGGATTTAATGTCTAAAAACTGATCCACAAAATTAGATTTTGTCTTAAATTCTAAGTTCCATTTCGGATACTGGTTAAAAAATTCAATTAGCTGGCGCGAATACAAGGTCACCTGATCTAACGAAAGCGAATCAATCACTTCGCCGGTACCAACTCGAAAGCCATGCTCAGGAAATTGGTCAGCCATAACTTTCAGTTCGCTTAGCGCGCTCTCGATATTGGTAAATATTTTTGTTTGCCGCGAATTTAAATAACTTTGTAAATAGCAGTAGCTGCAATTCATATTGCACTGGCTACCCAGATTTAAGACATGGTAATTACAACACGTCAGCGCTTTTTTTTGCGTGGCGCCTGGACAGCGTTTGAAAAATTGTCCTTTGAAAGTTGTCAGCAGCAAAGACTTCTTAGATTGATCAAATTCAGCAGCACTCATGGGCCCACGATTTGCGCGATCAAGACTAGTGCCATCTAAGTCAAAAATGATTTCACTAGGGTAAAGGCTGCGTACCCGGGCAGCCACTTCAGAATCACGGCTGTCGGCTGCTATTTCGATGCGGTCAAAGTGCGGAAGTGTATTTTTTAAAAATTTCATTGTTTAAGTTCGGCCTGTACGCGTTCAAGCGATGCGATCATCTTTGTCACATCAGCAACTGAGGTAATAAAAAACCGCACTTCAACCCCTGCGCGGTCACCACGACGTTCAAATTTTGTTTTCGCGCCGCTGGGCCAAGGCAATTTCTCGAACCTATTTTTAAGTGCATCATCGTGATGTGTTGTCATCGGGTAGCGCAAATTCTGCAAGTACGTTTTCCATGTATCTAAATTATCGGTGTAAAGAAATAGTGAATCACCATAATCCATCAGGATTAGATCGGTAACTAGTTCCAGCATTTGTAAACCTTCAGAAAAACTAGGCTGAAGGCCAACCATCGAATTTGCGACCTTATTAAATAATTCTTGATGATACGTCGTTTTGAGCGCACGCGTAAAAATCAGGTCCAATTCTGTGACCTTTTTTTCAGTTTTCCACCAGTCAAAAGTTCTATCCATATTAAATTACGTAATGCATTTTCTTTCTTTTGGCAAACAAGGCATTTTGGATTTACACTATTAAGGATGAATCATTGGAAGCAGCGCTCAACAACCAACTTAGATGTCGTTTATTTCGATTACGAGCCCAAAGCTCAAATACAAAGCAGTCCTGAAGTATACATCTGGGACTTAGATAAAACGTATTTGGACACCTCCATTGACTCATTAGGCAGCCTTGTTCGCACAGTGTTCGAGAAAGCCTTTACAAAAAAAAATGTTCCCGGCACTCAAAGTCTGATCCGCAGCCTAGGACGCTACCGCAAGAAAAATTTTCTAGAAGACGACCTTCCTATTTTTTTCGTCTCGGCATCACCACCGCAGATGGAATCAAAAATATATGAAAAGTTTTTGCTGGATCAAATCAAGCCAGTCGGAATGTTTTATAAAGATAATTTAAGAAATTTAGCGCCAAAACGAATTCTATTTTTAAAAAAGCAAGTTGGCTACAAAGTGCAGTCACTTCTGCAACTGCGAACGCGTTTAAGCCCAGATGTCCGCATGCTTTGCTTCGGCGATGATTCCGAATCTGACGCCAACATTTATAATTTATTTTCAGATATCTGCGCCCGTCGTCACACCGAAAATCAGCTTATCGAAATATTAGATGATTTTGGTGTAACCCATGCCCAGATCGACGAGATTTTAAGATTACAATCCCTAATACCGGTGCAAGACCCCGTTGAAAAAATATATATCAACTTAGCAACAGATACGGATCCCGAGTATTACTTAAAATTTGGCCGCCGCACATTTCCAACTTCGAACACGTTTCAAGTGGCCCTAGACTTAGTACAAGATCAACGGTTATCACTGGAAGAGCTTGGCAGTATTATCGATGACTTAACTCAAAAATACGGCTTCACATTTGATCAGCTCGTTTTTTCATTCGAAGAATTAACCCGCAGGCGAATTCTAGGCCTTTCAGGTTTCGAGATGATAAAAAATTATTTCATCGAAAAAAAAATGATTTCACTTTCATGGACAACCAAAGCCGAACCCCTACGCGAAAAAGTAATCGACGCAGGCCACGTCTACGAGCTTGAAGGCTTTTTCGAACCATGGATTGCAAACCACATCGACTATTTCAACGACTACCGTTAGACATACGTAATAAATTTTGGCCCATTAATTAATTCGGATTTCGACCCGACAGATTGCCATTCAGTGTTTGGCTCGAGTTTTTCTCCTCTGTAACTTTGCAACCTATAGGTTGCAAAGTTACAGAGGAGAAAAATTGGACTCGCAATTAATTTCCGTAGGGAAAGAAATAAGCGCAAGAAACTACAAACAACAGTATTGCCTTTCAAGTGTTGCGGAGACCAAGTGGTAAATCTAACAAGTGAAGAACTGGAAAAAGCTTACAAGTTTTGGTTGGTAAAGCGATCTACATTAGATGTGGAACGTGCGATCTATCCGTTTCTGTCTGATAACATGATACCATTTATCGTTGGGAATAGAGGGTGGCTAAAGACTGCTCGAACTGAATTGTCTTTGTCAGCCGCAACCGTGGCAACAAAGATTTCCCTATCAAGATCAGCCTACTCAAAGTTTGAGGAAAGTGAAATGCAGGGAACGATCACTTTGGCAACGCTAGCGAAAGCCGCTGCAGCTATGGAATGCGAATTGGTCTATGCCATTAGGCCTAAAAGCAGAAAACAGTTTTCTAGAATTATTTGGGATGTGTTGCTACCATTAGCTGTTCAGCATTCCTGGGTAAGAAATTGTGATCCGAAGCGAAAAGCAGAAGCTGTAGCATTTATTGCTAAGCGAATTTTTAATCAGTCGAAATTTCGTAAGCAGCAAGGTTGGTCTGAGCATCCCAAAAGATTGGGTTTTGAAAAAAACCCGTCAGAAGAAAGTATCTATTCGAATTTAAGTGGAAAAATTGTGTGAATGGGTTCGCCGGAAAATATTTTGAACTGTGTGCGCGCGACGACCTCTAGCAGACACGTTTTAAAAGAGTTATCGACTATGTCGGATTTTGAGATTTCGATTTTTGCTGTTTGACCGTTTTTTTCGATTTTAAAGCCGATCAAGACTTGGCCCCGGGCTTGCGGATTTTTTTGTAGGGTCTGGCCATAACACTTAAAGAAATCTGTTTTTTTTGCGTTCATGACGACTTCGATATCGGTTTGGGTTAATGCGCTTTCTTGCTTGGTTGGTAACGGGTCTTTTAATTTGGGCGCATTTTTTTTGTCGCTTAAGGCAAAATCGACGGCACTTAAGGATTGTCCGTCTTTACGTACCCAAAATGACGGCGCACGACCAAACTTTTCAATTGAAATTTCGCCGGTTTTAACTATGACGACGGGCTCATTGTTATCTTGTAAATCTAGTAAAACTTCGGTGTTTTCAGCTAACCGAAATTGGCCTTCGTTATTAAATTGAACTAATGCATCGGCCTGATTTTCGGTGCGGACGCTGTCTTTAGCATGTAAGGCAAAATTTGATTTAAGAATAATAGGTTCAGGCATTTCGTAATTTTGAACGTAAACAATTCCTGTTTTTTCACTTAAGAAAGCTAAATCATTTTCGGTAACCGCCGAGCGGTTCGAGTTTTTGGGACCAAAGATAGAAATTAGAATAAGCACGATTCCCACGCCAATAAGCGCGGGAACTAGCCATGGCTTCATTTTCATGGACTATTTTTTTACATCTTTTGCCGCAGGCGGTGTTGCCGGAGCTACTTGATTGGCTGCTGCCGGTGGCGACGCAGGTGCCGATGGATTTGTAGCTGAAGGTGCCACGTCTTGTGGTGCGGCTCCGCTGACGGGTGCAGTCATTGGTGCTGCTTGACCGGCTGGCGAAATGCCAGAATCAATTACTGATTTTCCGCTTCGTGCAGCCATAATAGAAAGTGTAATACATGTAAGTGCAAAAATAACAGCGACTATCTTTGTCATTGTCTGCGCCAAAGTGGTGGCCCCGGTAGCACCTAAGACGGAATTTGCACCGGCCTGCGAGGTAAAAACTCCGCCGCCTTTTGAATCTTGAATCAATACAAGACCCACAAGTCCAAGACACGCGATGATATGAATAACAGCTAAAAACGTTTCCATGATAGGCTCCTTAGTGAACGCATTCTAATTTAGACAGAAGAAAGTTAAATTATCCGGAGTGCTTGCTCGCGTCCAGCGCTAGATGACTTATTCTAAATTTGCCGCACTGTTTAATGATGACTTAAAAGCACAAGTAAGCGATATCTAACTGCATGATTTTTTTGGTCTTTGAAGGATTAGATGGCTCGGGTAAGTCTTCATTAATGAAGCAGCTTGAGCAGTACCTTGAGCTTAAAAAAATCGACTTTATCAAAACACGTGAGCCCGGCGGAACTGTTGTCGGGGATAGCATACGAGGAATCATTTTACAAAAATCAGTAGCGCCGCCTACAGCACGTACGGAGCTACTTTTGTATCAGGCTAGCCGGGCCCAGCATGTGGATTTAGTAATAAAGCCCGCGCTTGAAAATAAAAAATGGGTTTTGTGCGACCGCTTCAGTGCAAGCTCGGTCGCATTTCAGGCGGGTGGGCGAAATATTTCACTTAGCGAAGTGGAGTGGCTAAATTCTTTTTCGACGACGAATTTAAAACCGAATTTACAAATACTATTAGATTTAACAGTTGAAGAATCTAAAAAACGGCGTGCGAATAGATCTAGTGAGGCGGGTGTTGCCGAGGACCGCATCGAAGCTGAAGCTAGCGACTTTCATCACCGCGTGCGCGAAGGCTTTTTAGCACAAGCTAAAGCCGCACCGAAAGATTGGTTGGTCTTAGATGCAGCCCAGTCGCAGCAAAAATTATTTCAGGAGCTATTGCAAGCCCTTCGAGGTCACCAGTGGCTAGACTAATTGAAACTGTCGTTGGCCATGAGGAAAATATTCAGAAGCTAACAAGTCTCAAAACGCAAGATCGATGGCCCCATGCTTTTTTGTTTGTAGGCCCGCATTCAATAGGTAAAAAGAAGTTGGCGTTAGCCTATGCACAGATGTTGGTTTGTCAAAAAAGTGATACCGCCTGTGGAATTTGCGGTCCGTGTTTACGGGTTGAAAAAGAGCAATCTGAAAATTTAATTTTAGTTGAACCTGATACGTCCCTGGCAAAGCCGGTTATAAAAGTTGAAGCCGTTCGGACCGTCTTAGATTCTTTATCGTTAGCTAGCCTTAGCGGCGCGCGAGTGGTGATAATTGATCAAGCCCATCAGATGAATCCGCAAGCTGCCAACGCTCTTTTAAAAACCTTAGAAGAGCCTTTTGAAAATGTTTATTTTTTTCTAATCGGACCTGAGCTTCAGCAATTCTTACCGACGATTCGGTCCCGGTGTCAGATC
>JAYTMU010000159.1:0-4595 GCA_043728195.1 Bdellovibrionales bacterium | reverse complement strand
GATCGCAAGTAGTTTGCGTCTTCCGCACTTAGCAGTTGAACATCAATTAAGGATTTTAAACGTTGCTCGTACGAAAGTTTTGAAAATCCTTTGAAGATGGTACTGGTGTCTTTTTTTAGTTTAGACATTGCCAAACTTTCTTGTGTAAAAAATCTTCTGGACGTTTTATTCCAGAACAAAACATGGCAACTTTTAATTGAAAATCAAATACATCCATAACTTTTAAAATTTCTGCTGTGTCACTGTTATTGGTGTTAGCGATGGCAATATTTGCACCCATTGCGGCTTTCATGATCGGCTGCGCAAGCCCTACGGCACGTGCCCCTAGCGCTAAACACTTAGCGCTTTCAACGCCGTTTCTAATTCCACCAGATGCAAGGATCGGATGAAATAGGACGTATTGCTGACACGCCAGCAAACAGTCGATCGTGCTTGAACCCCAATTGGCAAATGCAGCAATGGCATTTCGTTCGACAGCGTCTTCGTTGTGTCGTAGCGCTTCAATGTAGCCCCAGTGGGTGCCACCGTTTCCAGATACATCAACGGCATAAACACCAATGTCGATTAATTTTTTTACCAGGTCTGCAGAAATTCCAAAGCCAACTTCTTTGACCAAAACGGGAACTTTTATTTTTTTAACAACAGTTTCAATAGCCTTTAGACCATGTGAAAAATCGATATGATTATTTTTCTGAAAGACTTCTTGCAGCGGATTTAAATGAATATATAAACCGATAGCATTTAAGTTTTCAGTTAACTGTACAATGCTTTCAACTGGGTTCTGAATGACTTCTAAAATACCAATGTTCGAAAGAAGTTTTGCATCAGGGGCTTTTTTACGAATTTCTTTCCACTCGGATACGGCGTTAGGATCGGTAAGCTCGCGCCGCTGTGAACCTACGGCCATAAGCCAATTTCGATCTTGGGCAGCAAGAGCTAAGCGTAAATTGATATCGAATGAATCTTCATGCCCGGCCGTCATCGATGAAATAAAGTGCGGCGACGAAAACGTATGATTTAGCAAATGAGCTTGTAAAGTAACATCGCTGAAACGAATTTCAGGTAGTGCATTATGGTGAAGACTAATTTTAGAAAATTGATTGGACGTTAAACCCTGGGTTTCTTCTGACATCGCAAGACGAATGTGGTCTTTTTTTCGCTGTTCAAATTCGTTTGTCATGGGCCTACATCCTTCTAAGTGCTGCTATGTGCTTGTGTGAATAAAAAAAGGCGAGCTGTGTTCCAACTCGCCTTTCTACAAAAGCAAAATAAAATTACTTTTATTTAATAGCGTGCTGGCATAACGACGTAAATGCTGTTGCATCCGTGATCGCAAGATCAGCTAAAACTTTACGGTCTAATTCAACACCCGCTTTGATCAAGCCACCGATTAAACGCGAGTACGTCGTTCCGTTCATTCGTGCCGCAGCATTAATTCGCTGAGTCCACAAAGCGCGGAAAGTCCGTTTCTTCATTTTTCTGTGCTTGTAAGCGTACGCCATACCACGGTCATTTTTTTCAACCGCGTGAGCATACGAACGAGATCCTGCTGAGTAGTAACCTTTAGCTCTTTTTAAAACTTTTTTGTGGCGACGACGATTGGTCATCCCCGATTTTACACGTGCCATACATACTCCTTAAAAGCCGAATTGGCGCTTCACTTGAAGCATGTTAGCGTCAGCAACATAGACAACTTGTCCTAGGTGACGTTTAGTCTTAGAACTCATGTGTGAGTTCAAGTGGCGCATTTTTGTTTGTTTGCGTTTCACTTTTCCGCTTTTAAGAACGCGCATGCGTTTCTTTGCACCAGAGTGCGTTTTCATAATGACCTTCCTCCGACAGGGCGAGATCTAGTTTAAGATCTACTTCTTGTATTGCCGCTGACAGCCTTAATTTGAGTCTTATAGATGTAGAAGTTTATATGGAAAAAATCAAGAATTTTAACAACTTACAGGCTAGCGACATATCTTGCTTAAGCCAAAGATTCTAAACAACGGTCGAATGCTTGTTGTTTAGGCTGTTCCTTTAAAAAACAAATACTTACTGATTTAAAATAGTCGGAGGACAGCGAAATCCCGTTGCCAAAAAAACCGTTTGAGGAATTTTTTCATCCTCAACGGCAGGTTTTGAATCTGGCGCCTTGGATTCTTTTTTTGCCGCATCCACCACAGTTGAATTTGTGGTGGCAAGCTTGGCCTTATTCTTTGACATAAAAACAATGATGTTAGCATTCAAAGCAAAAGCCTTGTTACGTAAATCAATGCGCGTATTCAAAGTCATTTCAACTTCTTTACCTGCGGTCACAACTGTGTCTTCGTTTTCTTGAACACTAGACACTTCACCCATGTAAAGGCAACTTTTCGGTTCGGTTTCAAAAACACGAAGCCTTTCTGCACCTGGGGTAACCGTCTTTGACGTGCACGACAACGTCGTAAACGCCAAAGCAAGACCTAAGAAATAAAATATTTTATTCCTCATCAGGTTCGTTGTCTTTCATGGGTTCTAGAACTTCATCCGTTTTTAGTGGGTTTAGTTTTAGGAATTCTTTTACTTTTGTTGGATCCGGAGCTATCAGCGTAAATAAATTTTTACCCTCAGTTTTGGGCGGAGATTCTACCAAAGAGATATCTTTAATATATTCTATAGCTTTACGAATAACAGCAACACCAGCTTCTTGATGCGCCATTTCGCGTCCCATGAAACGAAGATTAATTTTTACTTTATCGCCGTCTAAAATAAATCGGCGGGCGTGCTTCATCTTAGTTTCAAAATCATGAATGTCAGTACGCGGACGCATTTGGATCTCTTTGATCGTCACAATCACTTGATTTTTTCTTGAGGCCGCTGCCTTTTTCTTTTCTTCGTATTTGTATTTTCCGTAATCCATAATTTTGCACGTAGGCGGGGTCGCGTTTGGTGCAATTTCAATTAAATCTAATCCTTTGTCTTCGGCCATCCTAAGGGCTTCAGGCACTGTCATCACACCGGCCATGGTTCCATTTTCATCGATTAAGCGAATTTGTTGCGCTCTAATTTCGCGGTTGACGCGCAGTCCGTCTTTTTCGCGCTTTTTATCGCGGTCAAATTTTCCTGGGGGTCGTGGTGGACGTGGTACTATCGTATTAATGGCTAACCTCCGTAGTTAGTTTTCGAGTTGTTATGGTTTCTTTAACTAGTTTTAATGCTGTTTCATAGGGAATACCGTTATGAATTGTTCCATCACGTAAACGAATAGATACTGTTTTTTCTTCAGCTTCTTTATCGCCAATGATGAACATAAACGGAACTTTACGTAATTGGGCTTCACGAATTTTAAAATTTAATTTTTCATTTCTGCGGTCAAATTCAACCCGCACCGCTGATGATTTTAAATTTTTCTGCATCATTTCACAAAAATCGTTCACACGATCTGTAACATTTAAAATCATGACCTGAGTTGGCATAAGCCACGCGGGCATGTTCCCTGCGGTGTGCTCTAGATAAACGCTGATAAATCGTTCTAATGATCCTAAAACCGCACGATGAAGCATCACAGGACGATGCTCTTTGTTGTCTTCGCCTGTGTATTTCAAATCAAAGGCTTCGGGTAAATTGAAGTCGACTTGAATGGTGCCCGTTTGCCATGATCTGCCAATGGCATCCACAAAATGCATTTCAAGCTTTGGTCCGTAAAAAGCGCCCTCGCCTGGTAAAAATTGAAATGGAATTTTCAAATCAGTTAATGCATCAGCTAAGGCCTTTTCGGATTGATCCCACACGTCGTCAGAACCCATGCGGTTTTCTGGGCGTGTTGCTAACTGGATATTGTAGTTGGGCATTCCTAAGGTTCCGTAAATTGTATTTAATAAATCAATGAAACGAATGATCTCGATTTTGATCTGATCCATCGTACAAAATATGTGAGCATCGTCCTGACAAAAAGTGCGCACGCGCGATAAACCATGCAGCGATCCCGATTTTTCATAGCGATGTAAGCGGCCGAAATCAGCCATCCGCAGCGGAAGCTCGCGGTAAGAATGTTTTTCTGAACCAAACAACAAACAGTGCGACGGACAGTTCATTGGTTTTAGTGCATTTTCTCGTTCATCTTGTTTGGTGAAATACATGTTATCTTTGTAGTTCTTGTAATGCCCCGAGGTATGAAACAACTGCACATCAAAAACTTGCGGCGTGATCACTTCTTCGTAGTTGTGCTCATGATAAAGTTCGCGAATGTATTTAGTCAGTTCGTTGTAAATGACTGTTCCCCGCCCCGTAAAAAATGGCGATGCCGGAGCTAATTCATGAAACATGAATAGACCTAATTCTTTTCCAAGCTTTCGGTGGTCACGCTTTTTTGCTTCTTCTAACTGGACCATGTACGCGTCTAAATCTTTTTTTTCTTGAAAGGCTGTAGCGTAAATTCGTTGAAGCATCGGGTTTTTTTCATCACCGCGCCAGTAAGCGCCCGCCACTGACATCAGTTTTACAGCCTTAAGCTGACCCGTGCTTTGTACGTGGGGACCGCGGCACAAATCAAACCAATCACCTTGATGGTAAATTCCGACAACGGTTTCACCCTTAGTAGCTAAGTCTTCAATCAACTCGACCTTGAA
>JAYTMU010000158.1:0-27933 GCA_043728195.1 Bdellovibrionales bacterium | reverse complement strand
TTGCCAAGTCCGCTGTTAGAAAAACCGGATTTGGCATTATGTGCTTTCCACGAAATATCATCAGCCTCTGTCGGAAGTCCTAAAGAAATTCGCTTCTGTTCAAATAAAATTTCATCGATTTGCACGGAAATGATTTCACCTTTTTTCTTCATCTCAAGAGTTTGAAAATCAACTGAATCGCGGTATTTTGATTTCGGCAGTAAGCCGGTTATCCCTGGCGCAATATTAATAAATAAACCGAATAGTTCTTTTTTCTCGACCGTGCCTTTAACGATAGTACCTACTGGAAAGTTCTGTGGAACTTTCATCCAGGGATCACCTTCGCCGCCGGCTTGTTTAATTGATAAAGAAATTTTTAAGCGCCCGTCCACATCATCTACTTTTAAAACCATGACACTTACACTTTGTCCTACGCTAACGGCTTCACTAGGATCTTGCAGACGTGACCAGCCAATTTCTGAAATGTGCACTAAGCCTTCAACGCCATCGCCGATGTCAACAAAGGCGCCGAATTTTTCAAGACGTGTGATTTTTCCCGGCATGATGTCACCAGGCTTGGTGTTTTCTAAAAATGATCCTTCTTTTTCAGCTTTGTTTAAATCTAACAACTGACGACGAGACACCACAATGTTTCGTCCCTTGGGTTCGTACTTTGTAATGATGAAATCAAATTTTTTCTCAACGTAACTTTGATGATCAGTAATTTTGTAATCCATTTGGCTTACGGGACAAAATGCAGTTTTACCCATGATGTTCACGCGAAAGCCGCCGTTACAAACTTCCGTCACGCGTCCTTCAACAGGCATTTCCATATCGAACGCGTCTTCTAAGGAATCCATATCAGAGCTTGCTTTACGCGAGCCTTTTTTGACCACGCGGATTTCGCCGCCCTTGGTATTCACAACAACCACGTCAATGCGGTCACCGACTTTGTGTTTTAATTCTTTATTTTCATCTAATAATTCGGCTTTTAAGATAACGGCGTCACGTGAAACCGGAGTGGTAACGAAAGCTTCTTCTTTTCCTATCGATAAAATTTCCGCAACGAACCCATCGCCATTTTTAACTTGGCCACCAGCTTTTTTTGCAGAATCTTCAAACATCGATGCAAAATCAGTTGCTGACTTTACATTAACTTCATCACCAAAAACATCGCGCTTAGACATGAACAAACCCCTTATAAAAAAAATTAAACAGTGTAATGGAACTAAAACTACGACTTTAACGTACGTCGTTTAACCGATAATGTCAGGGCAAAAGTAGCTACCTTTTCGGTAACGCTTACTGAGGGAACGATAGCGTAGGCTGTCATGGTGCGATTGATGCGCTCTGATGAATTTTTAGCCTCATTGATTTGATCGACCACCACTTGGGCTTCGTCACAGATAAAATGCACGTCACCTTCAGCGCGCTTTAGAAAATCAGCTTTGTAGTCTTTAAACAGAAAATCGATGCGCTCGCCCGATTCTTTAATTTTTTTGACAGCCAGCATGGCAATGCACAATTCCGAACCTATCGCTAGCGCACCAAAATACATCGCACCCAGATGGTTTTTCGTGCGAAAACCTAACTTAACTTTAAGGATGGTACGTTTATCAGATGCTTCGATCACTTTCGGAGAACAAAACCCAATCAGGGGAATTTTTGTCCAGGCATACAAAGACAGAAACAGATTATCTTTAAACATTTTCATTTTGTTCATGGAAAAATTCTAGCCTAGTCTTTAATTTAAGTGCAAACTGAATTCATGCAAAAGATCGAGACTGCGTTTACTAAAATGCTTAACATTCAGTACCCTATCATCGGGGCACCGATGTTTTTGGTATCTAATGTCGATATGGTTGTAGCCATCAGTGAAGCTGGGGGAATCGGAGCATTTCCAAGCCTTAACTACCGCCCGGTTGATAGATACCTTGAGGCCTTAAAGCAAATCAAAGCCAGAACGAAAAAACCAATCGGCGTGAATATTATTGTGAACAAAAGCAACGTACGAGCCCCGGGTGATTTAAAATTAGCTTTAGATGAAGGCGTCGAATTATTTATTACCTCGTTAGGGTCACCCAAAGACGTCATCAAAGACGCGCACAAAAATGGCGCCAAAGTTATCTGTGATGTCATCAACCTAGAGCATGCAAAAAAAGTTCAAGACTTAGGTGCCGACGGCGTGATCGCAGTCAGCACCGGAGCTGGTGGTCACGCGGGTCCTATTTCTCCATTGGTTTTAGTTAGCTGGCTTAAACAACAACTTTCTATTCCGGTAATTGCTGCTGGAGGTGTGGCCGATGGCGCTACAATGGCGTCAATGCTAACGCTTGGAGCGGACGCCGTATCTATCGGAACACGGTTCATTGCTTGCACAGAGGCCCTGGTAGACGCTAATTACAAGAATGCCATTATCAACAGTTCGCCAGAGGATATCGTGCTTACAACCAGGCTTTCGGGAACTGCGGCCTCGGTGATAAATACGCCGTACATTCAGAAACTAGGTTTAAAGTTACCGTGGTATTTACAAGTTTTAAAAGATCAGCCATTAACAAAAAAATACATCGTTCCGCTAATTCATTTTCTGGGTTCAAAATCTTTAGAGGATGCAGCGACCGGTCCCAGTTGGAAAACTGTCTGGAGTGCAGGTCAAAGCGTTGGGCTAATACACGAAATTATTTCCTGCCAAGCTATTATGGAAAAATTAGTAAGTGAATACGAGGCCTGCATGGCAAAGGCACCCCGGTTAAAATGAGATCTTATCATGTGCATCACATTTTAGTTTCACAAAAATACGAAGCTGAAGATCTTCTTAAAAAATTAGCCGAAGGAAAACCTTTCGCAGATCTTGCGAAGAAATTTTCATCGTGCTCGTCGGCGGCTAGCGGTGGCGATTTAGGTGTGATTGTTCTTGGTAAAGCTGACGCTGATTTTGAAGATGCAGCCTTGCTGTTAAAACCTTCGGAAATAACAAAAAAGCCGATTCGTTCCCGATTCGGCTTTCATATTATAAAAAGAATTTCGTAAGAAAATTGGTTCGCTAAAATATATGTAGGCTAGCTCAGGAACGTCCAACTTTCCAAGTTTGTGTCTTTGCAACTTTTTTCATCGGCTCAAGTTTTGACCGCATCACTTAGGTACACCATTAATCTAAATTCTTAAGAAATTACCCACGAATTGTTTAAACCCATTTATCCATACTCTGAAACTTTGCAGCATATAGGGTGCGCAGTTTCAGAGAAGGGTAGAAGAAGTTTGCTTAAATAAGTCGTGCATACTTTCTGAATTTGACTGTTAAATCCGACGTTATAATTTAGTGAAATTACAGTCCCTGTAAATACCGAATAACTTCAGGGGCCTTTGACAGGTTCATCTTAACTTCGCGAATCAGTTTGATGGCTTCTACTTGCTTAACTTTGGCTTCCGCAATCTTTTGACCAAGCAAATGCTCTACTGGATCAGTGATTTCGTAAACCGAGTGGTGCTGGGGCCAAAGATTAGTGATCGAGTTGCTGCCACCAATGCTAAGTGGGATGAAGTGGTCGATCTTAAATTGATCGCGGGGCATCTTTTGAATGTTGTAACCAAATTCTTGGTCGTACTTACGGATGATTTCTTTTTTAAGCTGGGTGTCGACGTCCCGCTCGCAGTAAATGATATTTTCGGGGTAGCGTTTCACACCTATTTCGCACAACGATCCGGGTGTGCTGGCAAGCTCTGGTCCGTCAGGGTAGGAACCCGAAGCCAATGCTAGCGATTGAAACAAAAAACTAAGAACAAACAACGAGCGAAGAACGAGAGTCTTAACTTCCATCTTTTTTCTCCAAGTAGTCAGGCCTTTACGGAGCCTGGTAGATACGCCAACCCATATTGTCAGCTTATATTCGGAACAAATGCTTTTCTTAAATGTGGCTTTACCATGACTTAAATCGCTGTTAAGTTTCAACCAAAACCGCCTTAGCACATTGCGTTAATTAGGTTTTTATTCTGTCAAGACTATGTTGTCACCTAATAAAAAAGCAAAACGGGAAAAAGTGCGGCGGATTTAATATGAAAGTGTTTACTGATTGAAAATATTACAGCGCTCTATTAGTTTCATGCAGCTGATGACAAAAATAGTGGTTTCAAAATTTGGTGGCACGTCGATGGGGAATGCCGAATCGATGGTTCGTAGCGCCGAAGTAGCTATCAAACAGGCCTCGAACCTAATTGTCGTGTCGGCTACGTCAGGTACGACCAATTCACTCATTGACCTTGCGCACGCCGCTGAAAAAAAAACCTGGGCTGATGCTGAAGTTATATTAGAGGCAATAAAAACGAATCATTTAAAAATAGCTACCGAGCTGAATACCAGTGACGCGGTTTTTGAAACTGTTCACGCGTTAATCACCGAATTGGAATCACTAACACGGGGAATTCATCTTTTAAAAGACTGTTCACCTAAAGCATTTGATTACATCCAAAGTTTTGGCGAACGTTTATCATCAGTACTATTTACTGAAGCCTTAGAAATTGCGGTTCGAAAAAGAAAAAACACGCAGACCATCCAGTGGCTAGACGCTAGATCGGTACTTAAAACTGATGATCAATTTAGTAAAGCCCGCCCGTTGACTGAAAAAATTATTTCGCTTGCCGCTGAAATCATCACGCCTTTCCTTAAAAAAAATGTGGTGTTTGTAACTCAAGGATTTATTGGCGAGACCCTTGAAGGTAAAACGACAACGCTTGGCCGCGGTGGTAGTGATTATTCGGCAGCAATTTTTGCTGAAGCCATCTCTGCCGATAAACTTGAAATCTGGACTGACGTTCCAGGCATTGCGACAACGGATCCCCGCTTGTGCTCTGACGCTAAATCACTAAAAGAAATTTCTTTTCAAGAAGCTTCTGAACTTGCCACATTTGGTGCTAAGGTTTTACACCCGGCTACACTTATTCCGGCCATGCGAAAAAACATTCCTGTTTTTGTAGGCTCAAGCTTTGATTCGGCCCAAAGCGGAACTTGGGTACTAAAAGAAGTGACCGAGTGGCCACTGGTGCGGGCGCTGGCGCTTCGAAAAAAACAAATACTTATTACATTATCTACGCCTGAAATGTTACACAGCCATGGTTTTTTATTTGGAATTTTCAAAATATTTAATGACCACAAAGTTAGTATCGATGCTATCACGACTAGTGAAATCAGCGTTTCACTGACTTTAGATGACAGCACGCTAATGAATAAAAAATTAATCGAAGATTTATCAAAAACTGCGGACGTACAGATTGAGGACAATTTAGCGTTAGTCAGTTTAATCGGTAACAACATCAACCACACCCCAGGACTAGCAAACAAAATTTTTGAAGCTATTGCCGATATCAATGTGCGGATGATTTGCCTAGGAGCAAGCAAACACAATTTTTGTTTTTTAGTTAAAGAAGACGACGGAGCATCCGTCGTGCAAAAGCTTCATAGGCAATTTATAGTCTAATTCTGACTCTAATTCTGGTTCTGACTTTTTAGGTCTTGAAGTGCCTTTTCTTTTTGCTCGCACGTTTCCATTTGCATTATAAGCTCTTCTTCCATTTTTTCGATAGCCGTCGCGGTATCTGCTAAAAGTTTCGCTTTACCAGAAGCTTCGGCTCCTTGTAGTTGCAACAGTTGCTCTGTCAACTGGTCACGATTTTTTTGGTGTAAGCTAATCTGTGCTTCGGACTTGGTAATTTTTCGTTGAAGCTCTTTAATGTCGGCTTGAATTCGCTTTGTTTCTTCTTTGTAATTAAATTTTCCTTTATTGGTTTCGGCAGTTGGTTTGGCTGCAGATAATTGAATTTCATCCGATTTTTGAAATTGCTGCTTCAAAGCTCCGCGCTCAAGACTCCATAGGTAATCGTCGTACGTTCCGGGATAGACGTAAACCTGTCCATTTCTGATTTCTAAAATTTGCCGGGATATTCGTTTTAAAAAACTGCGATCATGGCTTACCACGATGAGTGTACCTTGAAAATCATTTAGCGCTGCAGCTAATGCTTCAACCGTATCAAAATCTAGGTGATTGGTGGGCTCGTCCATAATCAATACGGGATGGCGTTGCAATAAAATTTGACCTAAAGCTACCCGCGATTTTTCGCCGCCCGAAAGAACTTTTATTTTTTTCCGTACATCGTCGCCAGAAAAAAGCAGCGAGCCTGCCATATTTAAAATTTCTTGGGCCGTAGTACTACCTTTTGCGCCGCGCTGAAAGCTGTCTAGAACGGTATCGTCATTTAACAAATCTTCCGACACATGCTGAGCAAAATAAGAGATTTTAACATGAATGCCTTCTTTACGATCTCCGCTTAACATGGGAATTCGTCCCGCTAAGCTTTTTAACAGTGTCGATTTTCCGGCCCCATTGTACCCCACGACCCCAATTTTCATTCCCCGAGTTAAATTTAAACTGACCGATGACAAAATGGAATGTCCTGCATAGCCCAAATTCGCATCATCTAATGAAAGAACTTCTTTTCCAGTTTGCACAACATCTGGGATTTTTATTTTTGATGTGATTGGTAATTCCTTAATTTCTATTTTTTCCATTTTCTCTAATTGTTTAATACGGCTTTGTGCTTGCCGCGCTTTCGTAGCTTTTGACCGAAACCGGTCCACGAAGTCTTGCATATGTTTACGTTTAAGATCTTGATTTGCAGCTTGCGCCTGCAAAATTTCAGAAAGTTTTTGTTTTTGCTCGAAGTAATCTTCGATGTGACCAGGAAACTTGCTAATATCCCCGCCTTCGACTTCAACTGTAGCTTCGGTTGTGCGTTTTAAAAACTCGCGGTCGTGCGAAATTAGCAAAAAAGATCCTTTGTAATCTTGCAGAAAAGTTTCAAGCGCCATAATACTTTCTAAATCTAGAAAATTCGTGGGCTCGTCTAGTAACATAAGATCAGGCTCAAGCCCGATTAGATACAACAGCTTCATCCGCATACGGTAGCCGCCGCTTAAATTTGTTAGCGGTTCCTGAAAGTGTGCCCCAGTTAATCCCAAGGAAAGTCCGATTTGCTTCAAATCCCAAATTGCCTTTAAACAGTTATTTTCTAAAAAATCTTCTGCTGTGTCAGTAAGCTTCCAGTCAGACTCTTGCTCAAGATAACCGATCCGAAGCCCTTGTCGCTTTACAATTTCTCCGGAGTCGAAGGTTTCCTGACCTGCAATCATCTTAAATAAGGTTGTCTTTCCAGCACCATTTGGACCAATCACACCAATATGTTCATTCTCATTTACCGATAGACTGGCATTTTCAAAAAGCGACCGCCCGCCAAAGGATTTGGAAATTTTTTGCACTTGTAGTAAACTCATACCGCCACCGTATGACAAAGTTAAAAAGACGTCAAATTTATCCGCGCTTTTCATATAGCAAAAGCTAAGTTGGTTTATGTAGATACCAACTTTATCTGGCAAATCTCTTGCAGTCTAGTTTTAGATAAAACAGTTCGGAGAAAAATAAATGGGCCTTGAACAAGATTCAGAAAGTATTCTAACAAAGAAAATTGATTGTCGTAATACAATCGAAAATAATAAAGTGACTTGCTTTGTTCGATTGATATCTGTAAGTAATTCAAAAAGAAGATACCCATGAGATACATTAACAAGAACTATATTTTTATAATTGAAGATTCAAAAGAAATCCAGAATCTAATTGGTGAACTTTATGCCGATAGTGGCTACAAGGTTGGTTCAGCTTCGAACGGTCTAGAGGCTCTTGAAATTTTACGAAACGCAGCCGAATTGCCCGCACTTATATTATTAGATATTTGTATGCCGGTGATGGATGGTTTTCAATTTCGGGTCGAACAAGAAAAAGATTCTGTGTTAACTGAAATTCCAGTGGTTGTGTTAACTGGCGACATTAACGCTGAAGTGCAATCCATCCGAATGGGTGCCCACGGACATTTGCAAAAACCATTTTCGCCGCGCACCCTATTTAATCTTGTCGAAAAATACTGCCAGCATTAAAGGTATTTAATCGTGATTGTTGAATGATCACGGTTATGCATACCGTTTTTTTTATTGCCTGTGATGGGTTAGTAACCATTGGCACTGATCAAGGATGGTCGATCGTATTCGCGGTCGATGCGTCAAAAACTGGGGAATATCTGATCCGAAAGCAATTTCATAAAGAGCTGTACATCTTAAAAGTTCGATAAGGCGCTCTTTTTGTGGACCTTTCGTTAGAGGATATCTAGGTAGTGCTTGGTTTTCACTTGCGGCCGTTTGTACTGCAGCTGTCCAGTCAATTTCGGTTTGGGTTAAATAAATTCCGTCTTGCAGTCGGCGTACTGGCGCCGGCAAGTTTGCAGACTGTGGCCGCGTATGAACCTGTTGTTGTAGTCTTTCAAATCCGCGCAGTTCGGTAAGCAGAGATTTTTGTTCGTTGTCAAAACGCCTACCATAAAGCTTTCCAGCTGATTTTTCCCACGCCTGACAAAAGTCTTCAAATTCGATGTCTTGGTCTTTATCTTCGAACGTTGGATGGGTTAAAGTATAAACAGTCAGGTGCATAGCATCCAATGAAAAAACGGATGAATCAGTCCTAAAATGCAGGCGCAACATGTGATGAGCCCAGCCAGCAATGTCCCGCACTGACTGCGAACTGATCGAGGCCGTGCGAAACGTTAACTGAAAATTATCGAAAGCCACGCAGTCCATGGGACGCTCTAGGTAGCGATCAAACTGACTTTTGCTGCGCTCTGCTTTTGCAAGTTGAAAAAAGTCTAACAGATGATCCGAGAACTGTCTAAATGAATCTTTCCATAAGTCTTCACTTTGACACATTTTATATAGCTGAAATGCCTTTGCGGAATTGGGTTCGGCCTCTTCTAGAAGGCCATTTATTTTTTGCGTCATTTGTTGTGGAAACGATTTCCAAGCATCTTGAATCATCTCGTTAAATTATATCACGCACTGGAAATATGTTTTTGAATTGTTCGGCAAATTTCGTCTAGGTTCTTTACACTGCTAGTTTGAGTTCGAGATAATTGCTAACTGGTTTTTAGTCTTTCCTTGTAGTTCTTTTTTGAAGGTAGCTACCGAGAGTAGTTGCGGGTAAACCCCTGCTGTGTTTCGGTTGTTCAAGGCAATCAGTTTTGCTACCACCCCTGTGACAAAGGCTGTAGCTTGCGACGTTCCACTCATGACGCCATATTTATTGTGCGGAAGTGTTGATAGTATCCATTTTCCCGGCGCTGCAATATCGACAGAAAGACGACCATAATTACTAAACGGCATGAGCTCGCCACTGCGATTTGTCGCAGCAACAGAGATTATGTTTTTAAGTGCATAATTTGCTGGGTAATACTTCTTTATGTCCGTATTGGAAAAGTTATTTCCGGCAGCCGCCACAACTAAAATATTTTCTTGCAAGCTTTTATGCAAAGCTACACGTTCGGCTACGTTACTTTCACCGCCACCCCCCGAGTAGTTGATTACTTTTACTTTCATTTTATTTGCGTACTGAATTGCGCGGGTTGAATTGTTTAAATTATTTTGGTTTTTTCCATGCGGATCGTAGTATTTTAATATCATCAGACGAACTGATGGAACAAACGTGCTATTTGGTAATTGCCCCCCAGTGTGGCGATTGAATTCGCGTTTTATAATTCCTGAAATGTGAGTGCCGTGACCAACGTCATCGCTGACGTCATTGTTATTATCAACAAAATTCCATCCATGGATATCATCGGCAAATCCGTTGCCATCATCATCTATTTTATTAGTTTCCTTATTATTTCCGAACTTGTCTAGGCCACTTTCACCAGGATTAGTCCAAATGAATTCTTTTAAATCTTTATGGTGAATATCTGCTCCGGTATCGATGACAGCAACTACCACCGGCGCAAATTTTAGTGCGATTCGGTTTTTATCTGTAGCGGCCGCGAAAGTTTTTAGCGTAAATAACAACGCTACACTGACAATGAAAATTTTTTTCATGCATTTCCCCCGTTTGAATTTATTTAATCTGTGATTGGCTTTTAGATTTTTTTTGTGCGCACAGTTGATATGTGCGCCTTCGTCAAAAAGTTATTCGACGTTCTTAGCTGTGGATCTATGTCGTTGAATAACTGTAATAGCAATCGGCGCGCCAGCAGCGCTACAGTCCTTAATGAATTTGACAACTGTCTAGGGTGTAACCTGTATAGAACTATTTAGACAGTCGCATAAACCTAACAGTAGGCTTTTTATGAGACGTTCATGTGAAGTTTCAGCTAGGCGGCTTTGACTGATTTAAGCGAATTTGAAGCCAACGTGTATTTATTGCGTCCCGAATTTTTTGACTGGTAAAGGGCTGTGTCAGCGCGCTTTAGCCAATCAGTCGCGTTTTCGGTTGGTTGCAATTCAGAAATACCCATGGATACAGTGAAGGTGATGTTCAGTTCGCCTTGAATGAAGGATTCTTCTCGGAATCTTTTTTGCGCGGTCTCGGCCCGCTGTGCCGCAGATTCTAATGAATGAGCTGGTAAAATAACTACAAATTCTTCGCCGCCAATTCGTGCGACCATTTCGCCATCACGCCCAAAGGTTTCTTGTAAAAGTCGAACGCACTCTTTAAGGACGTAGTCCCCGATATCGTGACCGTAAGAGTCGTTAATCTTCTTAAAGTAATCAATATCTAAAATAATAAGGCTTGTAGGGGTTTGATTAATTGGACCTAACTGCACTAGTTTTTTAACGTACTCGTCACAGCTTTTACGGTTATAGGCAGCTGTTAAATGATCGGTCGCCAAATTCGTATTGGCTGCTACCAGTTGTTTTTTTATGGTGTCTAAATTTCGTTTTACAGAAACAATACGTCGCTGGCGAATTTCGTTTTTTTGACTTTGGTATTCCATATAGGAATGAATAAATTCACGCGATCTTAAACGTAAGGCCTCGATCGAGTTAGCTTCGACTGCCTCTTTAAGGTCTTTTAAATTACCAGCCAATTTTTTGTCTTTAGAATTTTCAAATTCGATATCTTCGCTAAGTTGATCAGCAAAATCCCAGACGATCCTTTTAAAATCATCGAATGTATTCTGGATGTACGAATACTCGTCGATGCGGTAGCTTGAAAAAAATTGCCGAATATCAAATAAAGTTTTTTCCATTTTCTTTTGATCTGGATCAATTAACGCTTTTGACAGGGCGTCTAATTTCTCGCGAACCTTACGTATGGAATGTTTTTCCACTTCGAAGAGATTTTTATTATAAACGTCGATCATATATAAAAGCGTGGCTTTATCTTCACTGATCACAGGCAAAGGCTTTGTGGAATCCGTTGTATCAGGCTTTATAAATGAAATGTCTAACTGTTCAATGAGTTTTACGATCCATTGTTTCACCGATACCTCCGTTAACTCTGGCTACTCATCGGGATTTTACAGCCTATATTGTAGCTAAACTTTTTTATAAAACTGTCCCAATTTAGGAATTTGCATGGCGCGACAACTGTTATGAGACACGTACTGCCACTGGACTTAGAGACTGTCGTGGGTGTTTTACGACCAGTTTATTAAGGCTAGACCTTAGATTTATTTATCTACGTAACAAGCTCTTCTAAAATTTTATTACAGGAGATTTACAATTTGAAAACATACAATTTAACAGCGTACACACTGATTTTATTAGTTGGCACATTTGTCACTGCTGCTACGGCGAAAGCCCAATCGTTTTCTGAAGCTTACACACAAGAAATGGATTCAATTTTTGCTGAAGCCATTCCTGAATATCACGTAGTAAATCAGGGAATTATTCGCGGGGGTAGACCCCAAAAAGGTGATCTTGAATTTTTAAAAAAACAAGGCGTACGCACAATAATTAATATTGACGACGTTGATACGACAGGCGAAAGAGAAGAAGCAAACCGATTAGGAATTCGTTTTATCGGAAGCCCTATGTCATCGTTTAAAAAACCAAAAGACGAACAGGTTGATAAGATTTTAGCGCAACTACAAGATAAATCACTGATGCCTATCTTTATCCATTGTAAACATGGTCAAGATCGCACGGGAATGATTATGGGGCTATACCGTTTTCGCGTTGATAAATGGTCATCGAAGAAAGCCTATGCTGAAATGAAACAGTATGGCTTTCACCCCATACTGTTTCCACTTGACCGTTACTTCAAGAAAAAGACCGGCTACTCTAATTAGAAATAACGCATTATCGTTTTAGTCGCTTGGCGCACAAGGGGTGCTTTCAACGCCTTGTGAAACTGCTTATCAGGCTCGTTTACCATAGGCTGATAAACGGGTGCTGGCTTACGCAGAATAAAATAAAGTGCCACGCCAAACCCAACCATTCCAGCTACACCAATTAGAAATGGCTTAGGATTTTCTTTCACAGACTTAATAGCTTTGCTAGATAAATCCTGCACTGTACCTTTTGCGTTTAAATAAAAACGCTGGGGTGCAGTGGCAATATCCTTAGCCTGCTGGATTGACTGCACCGTCGAATCGACGCGATTTGCTAATCCACTCATCGCCATTTCAAAACGTTGAACACTCATGTCCAGGCTTGTTTTAGCTGCTGTGATTTCTTGCTCCTCGAGAAGCGATTTAGTTATATGATTTTGATCCATAAAGATTTCCTTTCGATGCAGTTTTCACTTTATCAAATGTTGTGTTTGTTACTTGTAATGCTTCTTGAATGCTGCGTTTTGTCTGACTAAATTTTAAATCCTCGGTCTTGATTTTCATAAAAGCCCTACGCGCTAGTGTCGCGCCAATGACAGCACACAAAATGCTGACAATCAGTGAACTTAGCCAGTAGCGCCCGTCTAAAATTTCGCCTAAGCCAATAACCAGGAAAGCTAAAAAAGGCAAGATACTTATGGCAAGCAAACCGCCAAAAATAGCCGCTTGCGCGATATGTTTGGTCAAGTTCGGTTGTAGTTGCTTTAATTCTGTCGTGAAAAGATTAATTTCACTGCGAAAAACATCTTTTGCACTGCTGATCACATCATTTAATACGGAACCATAAGAGCGCTCGCTGAAAGCTGGGTCGGTCCTCTGATTTTGCTGTGTATACTGGTAGTTGTCCGTTGTAGCCATATAAATCCCTTCTGGTTAAACTGTCTTGTTAAAATGTCCGTTCAAAATGTGCTTGCACTTAATTTTAATTGGTTCGTACTTTTTACTTTATCTAAATCATTTGTTTGTGCAGCGATGTTTCCATCATGTGCTGCGACTAATCTGGTCACCTCTGCGCCGGAAAAAACAATCACTGCCGAGTAGTAAACCCATGCAAGTAATACGATAACTGATCCTGCGGCTCCGTATGCTGAGCCCACGGCACTTTGTTTCAAATAAACGCCTATCCCCGCTTTACCAATCATAAAAAATAATGCCGTCATCGTTCCACCAATCCACGCATGCTTCCAGGAAAGCCGCTCATCTGGCAAATATTTATAGATCAAGGCGAACATCGAAGTGAAAATAACGACGCTTATAAGATTATTTAGAACTTCAAAAACAGATCCGTCTTGTGTGAAAAAGAAAGATAAAACCGCGCTAATGATCAAGGAAACCACCGCTAAAAACCCAAGACTTAAAACCATGCCTAGCGAAAGTATTCGCTTACGTAGCCAACTTCTTTGACTTGAAGTTTCCTTTTTACTGGTTGCATCCCAAATAACATTCAGCGAGGACTGCAGCTGCGCAAAAACTCCGCTAGCTGAAAAAAGCAAAACAAGAATACCAAATGCACCGGCAACTCCGCCCTTTTGTGGCTGATTTTGCGCAGCCTCGATCACTGCGGTAATTGCGGTCGAGGCCTCGGGTCCGGTTAAGACCTGAATTCGAGATATAAGAATATCTTTCGACTCTGATCCCAACACCCCAACCACGGACATTGTGATGAGAAGTAGTGGTGCTAGCGCTAAAGCCGTGTAAAATGCTAGTGCAGCGGCAAGAGTTAAAACATCATGAGCCATAAATGACTTAAAAAAATCGGCGAACCATTTTTTTATTTTAACAAATGAAAATTTTTGCACGACTAACACGCTCCCGACAGCATAGTAAGGCAAGCCATGTGCCAACGTGTCTGTTGGCAGGCTGCGGTTGTGTTTAAAAATTTGATGAAGACTGAGGAATTTTGACCCATGCGTAAAAATTTAAGTCTGCTTTTTGCACGTAAAAAATTAACTAAGGAAATTAAAAAATGAGCCTAACAAATTATTTTACTAACCTAATTAAAAAGGTCGAAGAATCGGACAACATAAGTAATGACGCGTGGAATGCCGTGGTCAGTGAACTGCCTCCCGAATGGCTCAAACTAAATCCAGTTGAGAAAAAGGAACTTTTTACTATTTTAAATTCAGATGTCACAAGCAAGTAAGACCTTTAAACATTTCAACTAGACGGACACTTATTCTTGACCTTAATCTTAGAACTATGAATCAGCCAAATTATAAAGTTAAAGCTAATAAGCCACCTTTTAAAATGTTTTTTTTAATTCTGTTTCTACAGGTGACCGTAATTTTTGGTACGGGTTGCTCTTCATTTTCCAGCGGTCGTCAGTATGATGTTGTCGAAACCAGATTAAGTGAGGCTGATTTTCATGTTGAAATTGTAAAATACGGGACGGCGACACCGGTTGCTCGTAGCTTGTTGATACTGCCACCAACTGGCGGTGAAACGTTCCTTGACCGCAGTTACGCGCGCACCTTCGCAGAGGCTGGTTACGATGTTTATATTATAAAACAATGGACCGGTTTGGATGAAAGATCTTCGGATTTAGAAATACATCAACGGCTTTACACACGCGCCCAAAAGGCGATTGAAATTGTATTAGCGCAAATTAGTAGCCCTTACATTGGGTTACTAGGAACCAGCGTCGGAGCACTGCACGGAGCCGTAGCTGCGAGCAAACAAAGTAGATTAAATTCTGTGTTTATTATTACTGGTGGTGCCCCGATAACAGAAGTTATTGCAACATCAGATCAAAAAGCAATGCAGAAGCTTCGCGAAGAAAGAAGGAATCGTTTTGGTTTTAAAACGATCGAAGAAAACCGCGTAGCTATTGCTGAGCGATTTTTTCTTGAGCCGATGCAATTAGGTGATGGGTACAGAAAAAAAGCCCTTGGAATGGTTATTACTGAGCAAGATGGAACCGTTCCAAGTGCGAATCAGGAAAAGTTAAAAAATTATTGGCAACCACAAAAAGTGATTACCTATTCGAATGGTCACTTTTTGGGGATAATCAAAGCCTGGATGTTCAATAAGGATGACATTTTTGATTTCTTTCAGGCAAACGCAAAGTAAGAACCACTTTACCCGCCTGTAACTTACGGTATACGTGCGACTTACTTACAAGACGCCGAAGCCACTTCTTGAATTTTCTCGGTAATTGCTTTTACCCAAAGATCGTCGGCAACATTTATATCATTCTGCGCTAAATTTAGATTTAGCCGGCTCAGCTTACTAGCAGTAATAATTATCCGCAAAGTTTCATAATCTAAGATTTTTGTGCGTTCAAGAAATTCAGACCTGGCTTGCTCCGAAATTTTAACCGGTAGCGTTCCATCTGTTTTTGTATATGCGAATTCACACGTGCCTTTTTTGAAAATTGAATTTTTTCTGTAGGCTACGATGTCGCCGCGCGGGTGATCTTTTCCGTTTGCAGTGCCAATACGCGTGCCAAACGCTGCACCGATATCATGTGACATCGCAACGACTGTTTCACAGTGGTTGGAATTCGTTTTCGACTTCACTGTGCACACCAAGGCATTCTGCAGTGAATTGGTCGATGTGAATGTAAGGAAATGGGTTACTAAAGCAAAAATTTCGGCCTGTACGATTTGGTCCACAGATAGTTGCTTTCGAAGCGAAGATAATTGCGCCCAATCCCACGGTTTTTCCAGCGGAGAATATAGCCTTTTCCCAGAAAACTTAAGTTCAATTGAAGCTTCTGGAAATATTTCGACAGCGTATTTGCCCGCTTGAATAACCGGTGCCTTCTGACCTTTAAATGGATCTTTGCTGCAACCAAAACAACTGATTTTTTCAGTCATAATATTTCGATGGGAAGCCACACCCATGGCCCACAAAACGCGAGACGCCGCAGAGCTTGTGTAATTTTCAACGTTACGGCCATCTAATTTGGTGTAGCGCACTTTTAAAATTTGTGCCTTACGAAATTTGCCAGACTTTTTAGTGCTGGCTAATTTTGCGCCGCTGCTGTCGGCTAAAAACACATCGTCCTCTTCTGTAATAAATTGCCTTGCAGCAGCAGCCAAGACTCCATCTTCGTCGTACAACTGATTATCTTCGTTAGTTAAAGCACAGCGAAATTTTGCGGAAGCGCCATTCTGTTGCTGATAGACATAACGACAATGAATGGGTTTTCCGTTTATTAAACCTTCCGAATTTTCTGGCGTAATTAAGTGCTCGCGGAAATCTGCAGCTGCCGGGTTAGGCTGTTGAATTAAAAAATGAGCCTGCAATAAACAGGATTTTTGATTCGCCGTAAGCACTGCTGGCGACATGGTATCGTTCGTGATGAGGCATTCAGCTGTAGCACTGGCTGTGAAAATTGTAATGGCGAAAACAAACGGCAATATTTTAAGCATTGGAACCTCAGTGCGAAGGGTGCGAATGCAGTGCCATCTTACGCAGCGCAAAGCATGTCTGAAATCGCTATAAACCGTGGGGACTGTAAAACAGTTGGTCAGCTAGTCACGAAGTTAGGTCTTTGGCGCGAATTGATTCTAATAAAGAACTTAGGGACATCGGCGGCTCATTCTGAGATGCTCATTCTAAGATTTGTGGGTTACCCACATTTATTCAGTTGCATTATGTTGGTTAGTCCCATCATCTTGTTTCAATAACAGGTGCCGCAGATTTGAGCCAAGCATTGCTACAAGCCGAGTAGGTGTTCTTTCTTGGCTTATAATTCACAAAACCAAAGGCTTCTAAGGTGTTTTGTTTTAAATAGCCAATGCAGGATTTAAAATCCCTACCCCAGCTAATAATCCTAGAAAATGGCCGAAACTGCCAGAACCCTTCCGGGGTTTGGTGAGCAGAATTCATTTCCTGCAAAGTATTTAACCCATCGCCCGCAGCTTTCCTGCAGAGGCGTACGCAGACGCACAAGCGCAAACACCTTAAAGCTTTGCTGATTCATTGTATGGCTTGCGATCTGACCTTCTATAACTTGGTAAATACGTTTTGCTAAGAAGCTATCACTACCCATAGCCCATTCACTACGAAGCACTAATTGAATGGAATCTTTTTTAGACAGGGGACGCTTTGATTTTCTTTTTTTATAAAGTAAAGCGCCGCCAAAGATTTTTTTTGTTTGATTTGGAAACAGTGTAAATTGCTTGGTTTTTTTCATTTTGGTAATTAAATACTTCAACACTGGGGCTATGGCCTAACAGCGTCGACAGGCAACAGATTCGCCATCAGGTGCAGGACTCGGAACTAGATTTTCAGAATTAGGTTTTCAGGGTTTTCAAAACTAGATATAAAAATAAACCAAGTCTGGTCCGGAAGGCCAGCCTTTACGGGATCAAAAGGGCACACTTGCCCTTTTCTGCCAGGATGGCACGTCTACGGCTACCCGCAAGACCCACTTTAATTAGAAAGTTCCCTTTGGCTGTGCTGAAGGAAACGGGCTTGCCAATTCTATCAGTTTCGCATCAAAATAGCATGTGCCTACAGAGAAGACGCCCATTCAAGCTAGACTTAATTTAGTAAAAATTTTTCTTATTATTCCGATTATTATTTTTCACTCTTTTGTCGGGCTGATCGGAATTGAAAACCTAACTACCGAACCCAAGTTTAATACCTGGAATAATATTATTGATTTTTTTGGCAACAGCTTTTTTGCAAGTTTTGGCTTTTTTGTAGCCTGCCTCTCTTTTTTTACTTACGGATTTCATAGTGACCAGTTTAAACATAAAAAAATGGGTACCTACGTTTTTAAAGCGTTTGTGTTATTGCTATGCCTGCTAGGATCCCAGTTCGACTTTTCGAAATCTGTGGCTGATCCTGAATTTTTTACCTGGGATCTTTACTCGTTTATTTTCGTCGTTTTTGCTGGAATTTACTTAATTAAACCGTGGGTGAAGCAGAATGCGCAGCGCTGTTTTTTTGTTTTTTTAGCGCTTTTCATAGTTTCACCGTTTTTGGGAAATTTATTTTATCCGCTGCTGCACTTAAACATTCTACAAGTATTGTTGCCCGTTAAAGTTGTTTCTGATGCTAATTCTTGGTTTTTGTTACCTTGGATTTTTGCGCCGCTCATGTTTTATGCGGCAGGTGCGCACCTTAAATTATCAAATTTAAGTAAATTAAATTTAGCAGTTTTACTTGGTGTCAGTGCTTTGGCTGTAGCCTATTTTATCATAAAAAGGCCCCTGTATTATTCCTTTAGTTTAGAGATTGATGCCGCATACATGAATTTTTTTTGGCAACATATTAGTATTAATATTATCAAAGTGTTTCTGTTCTGCTTTTTCCTTCTTGTGTTATGCTCGAAACATTTTGTTTTTCTTGAGACTAACTTTATCCTACGAAAACTTCGGTACTTACAGTGGTGTCGACATTTTTGGTTGTGCTACATTTTACACTTAGGATTCAAAGATATCATTGCCGACATGGGACCAAAGTTTTTAGAATCTGAATTTGTTTTAAGTTATATTTGGCTGATTATTTTCTTAGCTACCGAAATTCTGGCGCAAATGTTTTTTGGCTGGCTGGCTATTTATAAATTTATTTTTAAGACGTTAATTGCGAAGCTGCGTATTCGGAACGCGTAGAAAAACGTAAGTTTGTCTAACTTTTTCTTCTTCTTTTGTGCAGCCACTAAATTTTAAGCAGATTTTTATTTTTACGCAGCCCAGACGCGGATTAGCACCTTCGCAGTTTAACTGTTCGTATTGTTCCACAAAATAGGGCTCGGCAGTGATCGGGGACGCCGTTGATCGATCGACGGCTAAAGCGGGAAAAACTGCATTTGGATTTGGTGCAAATGATGCGGTTTGCACACGCTGCGCTTGGGCGTTTTCAACAAAAAATATCTTGATAGCTAGTCTTACAAAAAAAGATTGCTGCCTAGTTTCGTAATTTGGATCCAGAAAATAATTTTTTTGAATTTGTGCGAAATCATCTGGTAACGTAATACATATACTTACATCGGTCCCGTTTCGCGCACGTGATGTGCATAATTTTCTACCGCTACTAATATAAAATTCGAAGGTCCCATTAATGATGTTAGGTGGCTTAAAGCGCAGGTTGCCATCCATGGATTCTTTTATCACAGCAGCCTGCACATAAGCACTATACAATTGTCTAGCAAAATCATTAATTGCAGATTCTGCTTCTGATTGTGCCTTTGTCGCAATAATTTTTCTTTGGACAATTTCAGCTTGCGATTGCAGGTTCATCATCAAAATAAAAGAAATAACGGCTACGACAGCAACAATTCCAATGGTGGTCTGACCCCGTCTACTAAATATCATCGTTTAAGGCTTCCAGCCGGTTGAACTGAATCTAAAAAATATACGCCGCTAACCAGACGTTTAGGTATTCCTACGTAAGTTGGTTTACCAGCGTTTGTTGCCTTGTACACCTTCTGCTGCTGCGAATGGTCCTCAAGCACGTTGTTGCGCAAGGTAACTGTTGTGTATTCTGTTGAATCCGTGAAGGCAGATGTTGATTCGCATTCAGGTCTAGCCATTTCCTTTGGTGGACACCACTTGTAGTCAAAGCGGTTTGTCGTTTGCTTGAAGCTACGTCGCGTGATTTCAATATCAAACTTAGTCACACGATTTACAGACGAGTTTTTCTTATCAATATTTTTTATTTTAAAATCAACAATTTGCCGGAAAGTAAAATCTGCGTCCCGCGGCAGCAAGCTTGTCGTACCCGCATCACCAATGGTGATGTAAATCACACCATACTTGTCCACCGTAGGCCTTTGAAAAAAAACAACCATCGGCAAAAACCGATTGAAACGGCTTGGTAATGTCGGGTAATTGCTTTTCAAAGAATCTATAAAGCCAGAAAACACGGGGACAATTTGGCCATCACCGTTTGTTGGGGTCCAGCTAACTAGATTAAAATTGATCAGCTGTCCCTTGGTCAATTTAGCAGACGGCGTAATTACTGCCCCGATATTTTCCAAATTCACAGCCATGCTTATTTTACGTTTTAATGCTGTTGAAGCCTCAAGCGTTTCAACGATGTTTTCGCTTGCAGCTGCGATCGTTAAATAGTTCTGTGAAGATTTGCTAACAATATCGTAACAAGCTAAGGCGGCCAAACTTGAGACAACTAGACCAACCAAAAGCTCTATTAGGGAAAAACCTGCGCTATTTTGAAATTTATTAATTTTATTTTTAGTTGCCATGTAAAATTAGGTTAATGCAAACTAAATTCATGTCAATACCTAGTTGTTTGAAACGGAAAAGCCGCGCGGGCTTTTCTATAATTGAAGGCATTATTGCGCTTGCGATTATTTCAATCGTCATTTTTGCGACTTATTCATCGTACTACAAGCAAGAGTCTTCTGCTAAGCGCCTGGCAAGAAACAATATTTGCGAACTTCATAATAAGAAAATTTTTTCGCTTCTTAGTAGCAAAAAATTAGACGACACGGTCGCCGAAGATTTTTTAAGCCCAGAGATTATGACTGGTGTTCTTGCAACAAACACAGCAGTTTTCCTAATTCCTGCAAGTCCTACAACTGCCGCAGCATTAAAAAGTCGTTTCGAGGATGTTTTAGGCCCTGGCGATAAGGATCTTTATCAAAAGCGCCCTGCAGAAACCATTGAAACCTTGAACATGAAAAACAATGGAACTGAATCACGCATGCCACTATTATCTAATACGCATATGGGTTACTTAGCAGATTTGTACAACAATGGTTTTAAGCTGGTCGATGGTTATAAAGATTTACCACTGCCGCTAATTCCTGCCCTAGAAGACCCTGCAAATGGCGCTGCTATTGGTAGCCTAAATCAACGTTACAAAACCATCACGAAAATAAATTTAAGCCTTTACCGCATGGCTGACAAGGTGGGAGTACCTGATGTGGTTCCCTATTTTCCGATGCCCGCAAGTCAATACCCCGAAAAAATCGGCGCTGGAACAGCAGTTACCAAATTTTTTCCTTACTCGAAAAACCGGGTCGTCATGGCACAGTTTCCATCATGGATGCGTGAAGATCTGGGCATCAAAGTCAAATTGCAAACCCGGGTCACCGATTTTACAACAAACGAATTGATTCAGGATTGCGAGAATTTTTCCGAGTTTGAATATCCAAATAAACTTCAGAACCTAACTGATTTTATAGATTTTGACGCCTTTACTTATGTAGGCACTGGCAGCGCAACTGCATTCGATCCGAATCAGGTCAAGCAAACCACAACAACGAAATCAAGTAGCAAATCACAGATGGGAATAACAGATTTAGATCCATTGGCCCCGATCTTTACAAATATAAATATCGCAAATCCAGCCTTAGGGCGCGATCGAAATTTGTGTTCGCAAACTGGGACTGTTATCAACAATTTTTACATTAAGTTTCGAATTAGTAATATTAATAAATATCCGGGAACTATTCCCATTTGTATTGATACATCAGCCCAGTGGTTGGCCGGCGAAGCCGCCCGCGGCTGGTGTCCAAAAAGCGGTTATAACTACGCAGACAGAAGCCATGTGGAAATTAATTACGATTGGAAGCCAGGTGATTTGGGTTGGGTTCCTTGTGAATCGTTAAAATTCTGTGGTCAAGCGCCTGACAAAGTAGAGGTAAAAAAAGATTCAGCGACGAACACCTTAGAATACCAGTATCACTATGCGATCGCTGCAGATAACAACGCCAGCAGGAACCGCCTTTGGGGTTGCGAGCTAAAGTACATGGCCGCAACCGTCGATGTCGCAGGAAACTTAAGTTATCCTTCAAATGCAAAACCAAATCTTGGAACAGATCCAGCCATTTTAAATAGCTTTGTTTCTAAATTAAATCCCGAGCCTATTAAAGAAATAAATCCAAAAATTTATTTTAAACCGCCACCTTGTTTTCTGTGCGCCTGTAAGCCGTGTAAGAAAAAGAAGGGTGGGTTTTTCGGAGCTATTTTTGCGATTATTTTATTTATTGTTTTAGTTATTGTTACTGGTGGCGCAGCTATTTTTATAGCTTCTGGATATCTTACAGCCACCTTAGGAGTTTTAGCTGCTATGTGCGGGGTCGGAAACCTTGGCTGCGAATCTTCAAATTTAAGTATGTTTTCACTAAGTAGTCCTACAGGCGACCAGTTCACATCATGCACCGATAATTTTACATCCCATTGCAAGTGCGGCACAAAATGTAACAAAAAAAGGGTTCCTGGTCCCAAATGGAGCGACACACTTTCTGGTGTTATTGCACCTGTGCTTGTTAACCCCGTGCTGTGTCCGCTTGCTACACTTACCAGGGCGCTGGGGCCGCAAAGCACAGTCGTTAGCATGAAGCTAACCTACAAAACACAAGTCACAGCTGGCGAGGCGGCTACGCTGTTGGCCGATACGGCAACGTATGCCCCGGTTTTAAGTTCGCCGAACGCTTTTTACGTACTAAGAAGTATTGATGTGGATGGAAACTGGCAACCCGGCGTCGTCGAAAATAGGGATGAAGTTATTTGGCAAGAATTTGATCGCAGCACCGGTGTTTATTGTGTTTCAAGAAATACTTGCAGCAATGGCCAATGGATACAAAGTCGCGAAAATTATGAAAAACCAGACGGCACGATATCAGGACTTGTGCCAGTTGAGGGCTGCTTTAAAGTAAAAACAGCGCACTCGATTGACTGGGCACAAAACCTAGCAACGTATGAAATGCAAGATAAGCCCTTACCAAAAATACCCATTTGTCTTGAAGTTGATTATCCCCCGGGCGTCTTCAATTTACATGGTGACACACTTAAAGGCTACGCTGATTTAACTCACGAATGCGCCGACGTAAAACCCGAAAATAATACCGCGCCCTATCCGTATCCAAAACCCGACTTTACAAATGCCAAACGACGCATAGTTGGCACGCAACAAGTTGGCACCCGTGCCGCTGCTGTAACATACCAATCCGCAAGCGGAGCATCAGTCACCGTTACTCCAGCTACAGCCCAAGGCATCTCCAATGGAGTAGACTCGTGCTACAATAACAATTCCGGCGGGGTTATTCAGAAAAAAAATCAGCTTATAAAAACAGGCTATTTATTTAATTTACTTATCAATAAATGCCAGGCTTTGCCGGCAAATTACGACGCCAGCTGCTTTGGCTTTCAGTGTTGGACGATGTGTATACCGCCAACCAACTTGCCCGTCGGACCGATGAATGATCAAGAACAAATGTATTATGAAAATTACACATCAGGGCATCGTGAATTACAATTTTGTAACGGCATGGACAGAAACAGCTTTGACATTATCAAATAAGGAAAAACCATGAGCAACATGAGAAAACAGTTAGTTGTCGATAAAAGTTTACAATACAGCATAATCAAATATTTGGTCTTCTATTCCACAAGCTTAAGCCTGATTTTTTTGGCTATTCTGTACTATGCTTCCAATCGTTTCATTGAAAGGGTTGCTCTGATGAACGTTGAAGAAGCGGTCATGATTGATTTATTTAATGATATTAATTACATGGCCGTAGCCTTTTTTGTGCTGATATTGGTGATATCACTTTTATCTAGCTACTTTAGCTTATTTTTCTCGAACAAAATTGCAGGACCCATTTATAACATCAATCAGGTCTTAGATAACAACGCGCGCGACAACACTCAACGCTTAATTAAACTGCGTAAAGGCGACTACTTCATTGATTTGTCAGAAAAAATAAATGTAATTATCGAAAAGATTAAATAGAGTTAGTTCGGCGATTTAAAGTCTAAATTTCTATAGTTTTCCACATTTTTTTGTATTTTACGCTCTACAATTTATTTTTCTGTGGATAAGTTCATATCTTTCATTCGATTTACTTGATTCACTTTTCATTACGCCGGCAAAACTTTCAGCTGATTCAATAACCGTAATGCTTTGCATAGATTGAAGCCCAAGCACGCGCGGTGTCCCGACATAATCATTGCCGCTGTTGATTTCGCATTGGGTTTGTTGAAGCCGTATTTTTTTGATTTTAAATTTCCAATTAAACCTTCGACCTGGGCTCGTTCGCATTTGATCTTTTCCGACATCTTCGTCGACACGTACCATTCGGCCTGGCCTAGCGGTGCAATACCCACATTTTTCACGCCAAGTTTTTTCGCCTTGTTGATATTGGGCCCACTGTAGCCACCTCTGTCGAAGCCGAATGTCTTTGGAGCTTCGCCAAAAAGTTCGATATGTTTTTGGATAGAATCGATACAAAATTTCTTGTCTGACACATTTGCAACATTGTCCATCACAAAACCCTGTGCAAAACCATCGATCCTGTTGATACCCCATTTGATTCCAATTTCGACTGACTTTCCCGCTTTGCCGCGAACGATTGAGTAAAGCTCCGACATCTGTAAATGAATAATCTTTTTCGGTGCCACAAAACCTGTTTTTATAAAATGTAGAATTTGCGGAAATAAAATACTCATTAAATCCGATAACCTTTGAAGCTCCATCGTCGTGTGATAGAGTTTTTTGCCAACTGTCTGCTTTTGCTCTTTCGTCTTTGCAAACAAGTGTGATGCGCGAACCAGTGATTTTACTTTTTTCGATATCTCTTTGACCTTCGACTTTATTTTCGAAGCTTTGGTTCCAGCTTTGGATATGGTTTTTGAAACCAAATCTGTAAACCTTTTCAATCAAGCCCACTTCGTTCGGATAGGGAATCATCGCTTCTTGCGCTGTCGTATCTGACATCAGTGATGTTGAATCTAAAATTCCAAGTTCCTGCGCCTCTTTTAAAAATGTTGTGTTTAGTTTTTCCATGCCCGCTGGACCTAACATCTGTACAAAATCGAAAATTGTAATATGGTCTGGCGACCAACTTGAATCCATTAGATTGCAAAGGTGCCGGGCCGGCGCGTAATGCTTGATTTGATCTTGCCACGGGATCACTTTTGTCAGTCGTAACAGTTCGTGAGTCTCGCTGATATTTATTAATGCGCTGACTGGGTGAATACGATCGAAAAAACCCATCTGCTTCGGATTTGTCATTGTGATTCCCTTGAAAAAAATTACTTTTAATTGCTAAAGCCACTTTCAAAGAATCACAAATTTTTAAATTATTGCAATGACTGCAGAGTCAAAACTTAAATTATCTCCGAACTAACTCTAAGCAAGACCTTTGTTTTTTTCTGGCGAAAGGTCAAAACGCGGCAAGTTAGAAAAACAAATGAAACGTAGGTTTTGGATCTTCATCGCGGTTACGCTCGAGCTGAAAAAAACAAATCACTTCCGTTTTTTTCTGCGCTTTTACATTGAACACGACAAAGTCGGAACAGGTAATTATCATATACAGGCCTTTGCCCGCGCCACCTTTGCCGTCGGAGCCGGTCTCTTCGCCTTGAAAGTTTTTATGTAGATAACTTTGCAATATAGTTTTTGTCAGTGAACCAAACGGATCAGACACACTAACGGCCAAGAAAACCCCATCTGTTCCATAGCGTAACGTAACAGCCTGTTCGTCGCTTAACTGCACAGCTTCTAACCGAGACATATGATTAAACAGCGCTTTACCTTCAGCATTTGTTGGAGCATCGTAAATGGCGTTCATCAACATTTCATCAGCCACTAAATGTGCCTGATCCAGAAAAGTAGACCGCACGCCCATAGTTTTGAAATGCTCTTTCATTTTTTCAATTTCATCGCGGCGCGCTTCGGAATGCGTGATTTTACTTTCAACTACGTGTGCACCCCACGACAGATACTTTTCAAAGCCGAAAATATCGTTATTTAGAATTTTAGCTACTGTGGTGGTTAAACTTTTAATTGTAAGCGCCCGATTGTCAGGGTTTCTAGCAACAAAATAGGGATGGGACGGAAAACGCTTTAATAAGTCCAAATAGATAGTGATATCTTGACCTAACATAATGACCAACGGTAGTAACGGCCACTGCTGTTTGATTTCCCCAATCGCTGCTACCATTTCAGCATCAATGATAATCAGATCTGCTTTTTCGTTTTTTAAAGCCAAAATAAGCTCTAACCCATCAGAAAAAACTGTTAAGGCTACACCCGTTCCGCCTAGTGCTAAAGTAGCAATCGACTGCTGTGCACGATTAGCTGCACACAAAAATACCCTGCGAAATTGGTTTTGCCCCGACAACAGCGAAAGATCCATCACGGGCTTTAATAATTCTACCGCTTCGGTAATACTGTCGGACCATTGTTTGCACTTTTCGATATTAACAAACTGCGATTTGTCTTGAATCATTTGATGCATTTCTTTAGCAGTAACTGACAAATTAAAATCAGTTATACTTTTCACTTTCTGAACAAGTTCCTGTGATCGTCTAAAGATTTCTAATTCTAAAGTTTGATTTAGCTTTTGTAAGTTATCTTTAGTTTTTTCTAACTCTTTATTGGTTGTTTCAAACCGCTTTGCACGATCGTTAGTACGCTCTAACCTGTAGACCAAAACTTGCGTCAACACTTGGTTTGTTAGAACTTTTAAGGCTTCGCGGTCAACTTCTGGAAGGTGTGCAAAATGGGACTCATGCACGCTAAAAACAGAAGTATCTTTTAACACGTGCACGGATGCCTTAACACGGCCTTTGTTTATTAAACTCATTTCGCCAAGCACTTCACCTGGAACGTTTAAGTAGCTGACTTTTTCACCGTCAACTAACACATCTAACTGACCGTAGCGCAAAAAATAAAGTGTTTCGTTTGGTTGACCTTGTTTTAAAATAAATTCACCAGTATCAAAGTTTTGCACCTTAAACATCTTTGCCAGTGCTTCGACACTGCTATTTGGAAAATCCTTAAAAAATGGAAAAGCCAGGATCTCTTTTTTAATATCATCCGGCGAAAAACTAGTGACAAACTTCATCCCTAAAGGATGCGTTAAAGATTGTAAAAATGGTACGCCGTTCCTTTTGCAGCAAGCCAATAGACCGGCAGACCCGACAAAGGTATGCCGGTCCTTTTGCGTAACCAACCCGCACTTGGTTTATGGAACGGGTCTAGCAGCTAAAAGTGCTTCACGTTGCATTCGTTAATAATTGTGACCTATTTACTTTTTGTCGTGACACCGATGTCGGCCTATTTTACAAAGTAAATTACTTTACTTATTGAGGGGTCTATATGAAGGTTATTATAACCGGCGCATCAAAAGGAATTGGTTTAGAATTATGCCGGTTAGCTTTAAAGCAAAAGTTTGAGATGTGTGCCTTCGCGCGCCGAGCGACGTCATCACAAGGACTGAAAAGCTTAGCTACTGACTTCGGAAAAAATCTGCAAAGCTTCGATTTAGATGTTACTTCAGGTGATGCCCCGAATAGAATTTTGCATGCTATAAAAGCTTGGAACTGCGTTGATGTCCTTATTAATAATGCTGGTGTCCTCGAACGAGATGAAACGGAAGAGTCATTAATGCATTCGTTTCGCGTAAACTCTGTGGCTCCGCTATTACTTACAAAAGCGCTTTTGCCGATGCTAAAGCTAAGTGGAAAGCCGATTGTCGCAAACATTACCAGCCGCATGGGTTCCATCAGCGATAATGATTCTGGCGGCTACTATGGCTACCGGGCTTCGAAAACGGCACTTAACATGTTTAATAAATCGATGGCGATTGATAACCCCTGGTTAACTGCAATCGTTATTCATCCAGGCTGGGTGCAAACAGACATGGGGGGCAGTGATGCCACAGTTCCCGCCCCAGACTCTGCCAAGGGAATTTGGAACGTAATCGAGACCGCGCGAAAAAATGCAAGCAGCGGAAAGTTTTTTGACTACAAGGGTGAAGCGCTTCCTTGGTAAGTTGTGCACAAGCAAATTGTAAGTCTCAAGATGGAACTGGGCCATACCCGATAATTA
>JAYTMU010000157.1:0-21577 GCA_043728195.1 Bdellovibrionales bacterium | reverse complement strand
TATGCTCCGTTAAATCCGCCGATGATTGTTAAGCTTCCAAAAACTTTAAAAATAATTGATGTTAATTTCTGGCAGCCAATGTCTTTAGATTTTAATGTTGATCAAGCGGGTAATCCAATTCCAGTGAACACGGTACCTCCATTAACATTACACTGGGGTCGTTTGCCGCCATTCGCATTAACTGCCGCTGATCGATCACCAACTAAACGCGGAGTTTATTTAGATCCAGGTGCACCACCCCGTTTTGGTGGTGCAGGTCACAACGCATTTGTTAAATCGATGGTTGAAGTTATTGAATTTAGCAGCTGGTTAGATCCAAAAGATTCAGCTCGGTTGGATATTTCTCCTAATTCTTTAGGGCGAAGCAGTTTGGGAACAAATGAAAATCGTGGCTATAAAAATAATCCTGTTACGGGAACAATATACCCGCAACAATCGGTTAAGCGCGGCGATTACGCGCGAGTTCTTGCAGAGTTTTGGGCTGATGGACCGCAATCGGAAACTCCGCCAGGACACTGGAACACAATGGCTAACGATGTTGTGGCGCAACCGACATTTAAGCGTCAGTGGATGGGTAAAGGTGGTGAATTAAGCCCGCTTGAGTGGGACGTGAAAATGTATTTAACATTGAACGGTGGCCTTTACGATGCATCCATCACTGCGTGGGGGTTAAAAGGTTACTATCAAGGCAGCCGACCAATTTCAGCGGTTCGATTTATGGCAGGTAATGGCCAATCATCTAATCCGGAATTACCGGGTTATTCTGTTATTGGTTTACCTTTAAAGCCGGGTCTTATTGAACTTGTTACAAGCAAGTTAACACAACCCGGAGAAAAGTTTGCGCATCTAATTGGATACGAAGGCCAAGTTGCAATCCGTTGCTGGAATGGAGCTCCGAAAGATCCAAAAACAGAGGCCGGCGGAGTTTCATGGATGTTAGGAATCGAATGGTTACCATACCAAAAACCAACATTCGTAACGCCACCATTCCCAGGTTACATTTCTGGCCATTCGACGTTTTCAAGAGCAGCTGCTGAAGTATTAACTGGTATTACCGGATCACCTTATTTTCCAAGTGGACTTGGTCAGTACAGCGCAAAAGCAAATTCTTTTTTAACTTTCGAAGCCGGTCCAAGTGAAGCCGTGAATTTGCAATGGGCAAGTTATTACGATGCTGCTGACCAAAGTGGAATTTCACGAATTTTTGGTGGAATACATGGAAACATCGATGATTTTCCAGGGCGAAAAATTGGAAGTGTTATCGGTAAAAAAGCTGTCGGTCGATCAAACGCGATCTTTACTGGTAAGTAACAGACACTTAGATTTTTCTTATTTTCTATTCAAGTAATTTAAAAGCAAAGTTCGTTCTGATTCTTTCATTTGAAGCGCATCCGGGGGCGGCATTAAACGCCTTTCCATAAGTTCTAAAGAATTTCTATGCTTATTTGCTACACCTACGAATGTTTCAATTTCGCTAAAATCAATTGCCGTAGCTGCAGCACCCACCTCGTGGCATGTCGAACAGTAACGACTAAAAATGGCTACTGGATCTGTCAAAGGTTTACTTATTTCAGTTTCAGTTTTTACCGCCCAGGAAACATCCATTAATCGCGAGTCAGTTAGAAAATCACTGATCATTTTTTCTGCCTCTGAAAGCTGTAGTGGCCACCGTGCATTGACGAAAGCTTTCACTACAGAAGTTGCAAAAAGTTGCTGAATTTGTTCATCTGATATGCGCAAGTTTCTGTTGGGGCTTATATCTCTAACAATCGCACGCTGCTTTATGTCAGCCAAAGTTAACGTTAAATTGCGTACTGGCTTAAATCTAGGAAATAAAGGATCTTCTTTTTCTAAAAACGGAAATTTAAACTGCTCTTGAATATTTTCTTCGCTAGCCACTCGGTCGGATAAAAGGTCACTTCCAATACTGAACGTAAGTGAATTGGGCTGACTTAAAATTTGATTTATTTTAGAAATGTCATATTTTTCAGAAAGTGCAGCTTTTAGAATTTCGATGCGACACTCAAGATTGCGCGGACAAATATTTCGAAAAAACTGACGGGCCGTAAAGCGATCAGACTGTTGCCGAATTACCCTGTCGTAGCTCCAGACTTGCAAGCTACTTTCTCCTGCTTTTATTGCTGTCGGATGAATTTTATACTTTGAATTGAAGCGAGCATTTTTGTAAGTCTCAGATTGTGATTCATTCCAAGATTGACCTTCGGGAAATATAAGGTTTCCACCCTGATGACAAGCCGTGCATAGACCTTGAGGTGCATATCGGATCTTTGGATTTTTCCCAGGAACAAAGTCATCGACAACAATAAAGTCGTTGAAGCCGCCATTGCCACGACCTGAATCATTACTAGCAATGATTTGCAGTTGATTATTCAGTGGGGTAAACGCCACATGTACGTAGCCGCCATCCGACGTATCTAAATTAACTAAAATACGGGGGTTTAATTTGTCGGCAAAATTTCTTTCCAACGATCTACCAAATGGAAAAATAGCTGCTCTAAAACCATAATCTTCGAAAGACCCCCGAAAAAGATTTTCGTCATACTTAATTTTTCCACCAATTTTTTGCATAAATTCTCGAAAAGCAGACCCTGCCTCAGGCGGAATCGTTTGACTGTCATTAGCAGCAAAAGTCATAAAATTCACAAACAGGAATGTCGCCATAAATACTGCCATCAAGACTTTTTTATTTGCTTTCATATTCTAACTTTAAATGCAAACACTGTGCCTTTAAAATTAGCTTTAAATCATTTTGTGCACTTCAGCCGCCCTTTAGTAAGTTGCATCAAGCTAGTGTGACGAAATTTGTTTTTCACCTATTTCAAGAACGTAACAATATGTCTCAGTCTGGGATTTTTTTAGAAATTTTAATTCTACTTGAATCAGTCTTACTCTGGGCATCGCATACCCGTACTTTAATGCCAACTAAACCGGAACCCGCTTTTCCAAAATATCCAATTTATACGAATCCGCCAGATCTTTTATATTTACAATATCAACTTTTACCGGAAAATTCGAGTCTGTCAGTGCCGATTTAATTTTAAAAATAAAACTTAAATCTAGTTCGTCAGAAAATTCATATAGTAAGTCAATGTCTGAAAAATTTTGAATTTTTTTTGCCACGTCTTCACCATAAGAATATGATGAAAGATTTCTGGCCTCTAGAAAGCCAAACCAAGTTTCAGGGTTACTTATCAGTTCTGCGCGCGCCATTTCACATATGACTTCTTTAGGTGTAGAAGAATTTGTACCCATCTGTTTTCTTGAAACTTTCCACGCCAATTCGACACAAAACTTAAACCTGTGAATTCCAGCATCACGAAAAAGTTTTCGTTCAGTTTCATTTAGATTTGTTTTTTTAATGCAGAAAGCGCTTCTTCAAATGCGATCAGGGCTTTTCTATACACTTGAAGTGAAACTGCCATTTGGCTCCACACTATGGATTTTGTAAGCCTTTTTATAGAAATAAAATGGCTCAGTCCCGCGAATCGGAAGCGAACCAGGTTTCCTCGGCTATTCATAGCTAATATAGAGCAGTTAGCCCCTATAAAGTCACTTAAAAATGAAGATTTCCTCCGCCAGAAGTATCTTGAAGAAGGGCTTAGTTTGCAGGAAATCACGGCAGAAACAGTTTCCTCCTGGAAGACGGTTCGGCGGCACCTAATGTTTTCTAACATCCCAATTCGAAAATCTGATCTTCGATTCAAACCTATTCAACGGTTTGGGATGGCCGTGGTTGATGGTGAAATTGCTATCAGTCAAATGGAGCAACAGGCTTTGAAAAGATTAAAGAGCCTTCGTTCAAGCGGCCTGTCATATAGGAAAATTGTCGAAACGATAAACCAAGAAAAAGTACCGTGTCGAAAATCCGGAGGGAGATGGCACATAAAGACGGTTTTCGAATTTATCAACCGTGAATAGACTTGCAGTAACACCAGGGATTGGTAGAAGATTTGCCTTGCAACAAATAGCGAGACTAGCCGTTAATCGGGAATATGAATGGCGACCTTGCCTAGCTGGTTAGGCGCGTCTTGTCATAAAGTTGGAAGAATAGTAACCTACTAATATAACTAAATTGTTATAAGAAAGACTATGACGATATCAAAGAATGAATTCTTAACTTCTGTATTAAAAGGAAAGCGTTTTGACGACCACTCAATTCCTGTTGATGTGTTGCCAGAGTTTGCTTCTTACAGAAATATCGTCATGAATATCGCTAAACATCTCTATTTTCAAAATAACGCTGATCGAGAACGCTTACCAAAGGGTTTTGCTGATCAATTGAAATTAAAAGTTTCTCGGATCGAAGCCGGATCCGCAGTTGCAGTATTAGAACGAGAGTTTGATTCAACTCAAGACTATCCTGAGTTTGAGCAAGCGCGCGAGCTTATAAATACTGCCATTAGAGAAGCAGCTTATGATCAGAATATAAGTTTACCACAAAACATACTCAGCCTTTTTGATGGATTCGGAAAAACATTAAAAGAAGATGAATCAATGTTTCTGTGTCTACCAGGCCAAAATGTAAACGTAGCAACTAAATATGACAGGTCTGTTCGCGGAAAAATTTTAGCTTTTAATAAAAAACCGACTAAGGGTGCAGTAAAAGTAACTGGGAAAATTTCTGATGTTAATCTTACCTCTGGAAGATTTGAGGTTTTAACGAATGACGGAGCTACAGTAATTTCAGGAACAGTTTCTTCTGAGTTCGAATCAATGCTACGAGACGCCCATAGAGCTTTTGAAACTGACGAAGTTATTTTGGTTGGACTCGGTGTTATTAACTCAGATAAATCAATTTACAAAATTGAAACACTTCAGCATTTAATTTGTTACGCAGAAGATGGTTCAATAAAAAGCTCAGTACCATCTTTAGATGAAACATTAGGAAAAATTCAAGCACTTACCAAGGGCTGGTACGACGGAGAAGATGGCGAACCTATTTCTCCTGTTCTTATCGCATCTGTAAAACAGACCATCACAAAACTATTAAGTAAACACTCAATACCAATTCCTTATTTATATCCAACTGTCGAGGGTGGCGTTAGAGCAGAGTGGTCATGGGGAAACTGGGAAGTATCAACTGATTTAAATTCGGATGAAGCCTTGAATATCCATGCAACTTTACTATCAGGAACGCAAACTAGAGACACGGTTGTTGAAAATTGGACTGCAGAGGATTCTGCGACTACAATTTCTGATTTTCTTCATGATTTAATGAGTGTAATGATATGATCGCAATACCTCAGGCCGTGATTACAAAGATCGAATTATTGACGTACCGTGAAGTACACCCTACTTGGGTCGTAAATTCAAGACTTAGCAGCCAAACATTTAAGCCAACAAAAAAAGATGCTGGCAAATTATCAATTAGAAATTCTGAAAAAATCACTGCAGAAGCATCATATAAATTTCAAACTGAGAAATTAAATTTTAAATCAGTGGGCAATTGGGCGATTTCTGTTGGGGAAATTATTGAAAATGCACTTCAGTGCATTGAAAGTCCAAAAGTTGATGAACCTCAAGACCCATCTCATTGCCACATGGATTTCGCGACTCTTACGGGCGGACAAATTCAAACCAAAGCCGATAAACTTGTTGTTGCAGCAAGAAATCGTGGACCGACTTACCAGCCACCATCTCAAAATCAGGCATAATTGATTACGATGATCTCGTAATTTTGGGCAAGCATTAAAAACAGAAGACTCTATAATCTATGAAATCCTTTATCTGAAAAGTAACGTTCGACTTCTGCAAGGTCTGCTTTTAGTTCCGCGTTGCTAATGATTTCTTGGCTGAATACGTCGTTAAAAATATTTTCCATCTCTCTAAGAGCCTCTTGCGAGTCAGATACAAAAAGTTCAAATATATCCAGCAAAAAATTTTTACTTTCATTAGCATCAAAAATTATTTTGTTGGCTGCATTTAATTCAGATTTTATTTTTTCCCAATCTGCAGTCGCTAGATCAAAGCCAATTTCAAAGCCGTTCCCCATTGGATGATGGGTAGTTCGCACTTCATAGTTTAATGTGCTATCTAACTGCAGGCCTGACTTTATTCGGCTTCTAATTCCAATGACGATTTTTTGAGAATACATGCTTTTAAAATCATTTGCCTTAGCTTCAAATTTTCCCTTTGATTTCCAGTTAAATGACGGCTCCTTGGGTAAATACAAAGATTGCCTAAACGAATAGGCTGTATTCAAAAAATTAAAAACATGGAAATTTATTCGATCATAAAACATTACTACTGATTGCTGAGACGGAACTCCGCCATCGCCGCACTTGATTGAACTTATTTCATTTTTTATCAATTCTAAATGATATTTTAAATAGCCGTGTAATCGCTGCCACTGCTTGACAAGATGGAATTCTTCAAAGATTTCTTTATCTTGTGCTGACATTTTCACTGACCATTCCTATCGTTCATATCGAAAAAAAATCCTTCTTACTCTAAATTAAACTCTACTGTCAGAAGCCGCCTCAGGCTAATTGAATTGGAAAGGGAGTAAATTTGGACCAGCATCTGAATATACCATTATTTCAACGAGCAATATTTTCTGGTATTGCTCGCGTACTAATTTACTGCATCTGTTAGGCACCAATTAAATATGGATGGATTGCGTTTTTGCTTTTCATTTTTTCTTTCACGAGTCGCGCTCGATGTCGGACATTTCTGTAAATTGGGTATAGCAGTAGGCCATCGTCGCAGCGCCGCCATTGTTGATTTCATTTTCGTTGGTTTCTGATCTTCGAGAAATTAAGTCCAAAGCTTCACAAATTTTTCGTACGATGAAAAAAGCTGACCAATAAATCAAAGACACTTCTTAAGACAAATCATTGAAAAAATTGAAATTGCTCCCAAAGGGGAGATTCACATAATCTGGAAAATTTGTAGTTTGTTCACCGACAAGGAGGAAATGGTTGCCTCCGATAAAAAATGGCTCACAAATCGTGCACAATATCGAACGTGGTTTGCGCAAAATCCTTATTTTAATATCAATGAATTCAATCTCTTACGAACGGGCTAAGATTACGGGTACAAAACTGTCGTGTACCCAGATTATTACGCAACGGTTAAAAGGATCTACGAGCTGATGCTGAGCCACGAAAATTGACTACATCTTTAGTCCAAGCCCTTATTTCTATGGTAGAAACTGAAGCCTAAAAATTAACCATTTCTGGGGACTCAATTCATCCGTAGAATCGCATAAACGCCATGTCTTATGGTACTTGGGGATTTACTCCAAACATGAATTCTAAACCTTGTAATAACCTTTTGGGACGCAATATTGGCCGACGGAATTCAATAATTGAACTTCACAACCGACTGAATTAAAACTGTTTCATGGAATTCGCAGAGGCATTAAAGCAATCAATAACATTTTTATCATCTGCTGAAGCACAACAAAGCGTCTTGCGTGATCCATACTGGCCGAAGTGGAATTCGCCTTGGTGGCATATGTGCTTGCTGCACGAATTAGGATTTGCGGACCAGATACCAAAATCAATAACTTCAACGATGGTAACGGCGTTAAAGAACCATTATTTGCCAGTTTTTCCAATAACCGAGTCAGAATTTCCAGTGGGCACTGATCCATATAGACAAGTTGCCTGCCTGTGCGCTGTGGGCAATATATACCAAGTTCTATTTGCTTGCGGTGTTGATTTAAATACAGAGCTACCTTGGATGAAAAACTGGATTTTAAAATACCAGTTACCTGATGGCGGCCTGAACTGCGACGAAAAAGCTTACACAAAACCTATTCCCAAAAGTTCTATTGTAACTACTGTGGCTTGTCTGGAAGCAATTCTATTTTGTAATAAAAATGAACTTTCTGAAGACGAGGTTTCGTTTTTAAATCGTGGTGCTAATTATTTATTAAAACAAAATCTGTTTCGCAAAGTATCGACAGGTGAGATTATTGATAAAGACTGGTTAGAAATTAGATTTCCTCGCTTTTATGAATATGATTTTTTTAGAGGATATTATTTCTTAAAAAAATGGAGTCAGAAATCAGGACTTAAAATACCTCAAGCGTTAGTCGATGAAGTTGAGAAGATGGTTGAGTCACAAATGATACCTGAAGGGCTCCAACTCAAACGGTACAATTATTTTGATAAACGAAGCTACAATCCAAATGTTGAAGGTACTTGGACATGGGGCGAAGCTTCTGAATTTGCTCTAATGAAGGCAGTTAGCTTTGATGGCCACGTTTGCCAGCCGCTGACAAAGAAATGGAATGAGGTCCGATCTCAAAAAACGACAAATGTGATTCCTGAATTTAAAACTAAGAGGCTCATCTTGAAATCTGTAACAGCAGCAGATATTCCATCTTACACAAAACACTTTGTCGATTATGAAGTTATAGAACACCTTGCGGCTGGCGTACCTTGGCCATACCCAGACAACGGAGTTGAATGGTTTTTAAACGAAGTTATTTGGCCTCACTTGGGAAAGACACGTTGGATGTGGGGCATCTTTGAATTGAATAATACAAATGAACTGATTGGCTGTGTTGATCTATGGCGTGAAGGACATCCTGAAAACAGAGGCTTCTGGCTTGGAAAAAAATTCTGGGGCAAGGGCTATATGACTGAAGCTGTTGAGCCTGTAATGAATTATGCTTTTAGTGATCTTGGTTTTGAAAAACTTGTTTTCGCTAATGCCGTTGGCAATTTGAAATCTCGCCGAGTTAAAGAGAAAACTGGATGTCGCTTAATTGATATAAGACCTGCAAAATTTGTGAATGCAAAATATACTGCGCACGAAGTTTGGGAGCTGACGAAAGATGAATGGCTCAAAAGCAAAAAGTTATTTTAAATTCGGCCCACAATAAAATTATTGGAGAACATATGAATTATATATTTCTATTCTTACTCATATCAAATATAGCTAAGGCACAAGAAACACTAAAATTACCTCCCCCATCTGTTCGTGAACAGATGTTTAGGCAAGTTGTCTCAGAGATAAATCGGTTAGATGGGGAAGGCTTAATACCCAGAGTAAATCGACCAGAGACTTGGCAAATTACAACTGACAAGTTGGCTGTTGAAGCTAAAAATGCAAATACGACTTTCGATTTTGGCATTGTCTTCAAAAAGCTTGATGCAACTTATCCAAATCTTCATGCCAAAATTTATTTACACAAGGCGTTGGATGCAGCAAGTTCCGAGGGTTCTATCAAATTTAATTTTTTACTAAGACCTGATTTAAAATCAAACAGTCAGGAATCATATCGGTATTACATAAAAATTAAGAAAGATGTCGAGTCAGATTTTAAAAATGGTGATGAAGCGATCGCTATCAATGGCGTTTCAATCGAAGACCTTCAAAAACAAAATTTCGTATTTTGTAAGTTTCCATTATTCAGTCAGTGCGCAAATGAGCTCTTTGACAATATTCGACATGAACGCTTGAACTGGAACCGAAGACAACCTTTAGAATTTACTGTCCTGCGAGATAACACCGAGTTCACTATAAAACCGAAATTTGAAGTTGCACTGAAAAGTAATAGCCAAAACGAACCCGAAGCAACTTGCGAGGACCAGAAAGCTCGTTATAAAAACTTTGATCTCGATTTCAAAGGTTATAATCTGTGTGCATATCGTTCAGTTCAACACCCAAAAATATTAGTGTTACGGATTAAAAGTTTTGTTTATGGCCAAGGTGATCCTATTGGTGATTTGCCTACAGAAGTCGATTTGTTTTGGACTAACTACTGGAGAAAAAATTCTGCTGAATTTAAAACAATTATTTTTGATGTCATAGAAAATACGGGCGGCCAAAGCCCGATCCCGTATTATGCTTTATTTGCCCAAAAGCCGTATCAAGAACAATTTGCACAATTCAAAAAAATAAAGGAATTTGAGCGTAAAGACATTTTTGAAAGTCTTTTTTGGGGAGATAAAGCTAAAGAGATTTGGTTTGAAAACATAAAAAAGGATGGAACCTTTGCAAAAATCAATGAAGGAGAATTTTTTCCACCAGTTCCGCAATTTTGTGCTGACCAAAACAAAGATTGTCGTGAAGGTTTATTCCCGCCTAAAAAGCATAAATTCAATGGCAACATTAAAATTCTTTTAAACTCTTGGTGCATTTCTTCTTGTGTCGGCTTCGTTGATAACATGGCAAAACTGTTTAAAGGTAAAGTTAAAATATACGGACACCCTGATTCTGGTGATTCGGCTTACTCAAGAGCCACTGTAGCAGCTAGCTTCGAAAATAATAAAGTAAAGGTCGATGTAATCCCGCAAAAGAAAGCAAAAAAGCCAGACTCACCAGAGCCTTGGATCCGCCAAGTCGTGTCGGTCACCAGATCAACTGATAGTGATAGCAATATAATTTCTGGTAAAGTGCAAAAAGTTGATTTTTGGGTTCCAAGGGCATGGTCGCAATCTGACGACGAATGGCCTGCAGCCGTTTTTGAAAAGGCTCTTAAGTTCTGAATCTGATGCACGAACTTCCGAAAAGGACTCTGAACCCACGGGTCCACTTTGGAGGTTTAATGGCAAAGCAAGACAAGAAACACTTAGCAGCTGAAGACATAAAATTACATTATTTAACTACTGGTAGCATACGGGCGACGGTCAAAGCCACAGGCAAAGGCCGCAATACGGTCCGCAAGCTGTTAAAAGAATCAGGGTTACATAAGCAGTCCTTTAGCAAGAGAGAGCGATTTACAGAACCTGCAGCTCTGCCAGCAGCGGGCTCAAGAAATTTATCAAGCTATTCATCACTGGCTGAGCTTCTAAATAAGACCACAACTGAGGATGCCATCAGTTCGGATTTTAAAAAATATCTTTTTGAACTTGAAGCAAACTTACTAAGCTACTTTGGAATTGATTCGGAAATTGATAAAATGCGATTAGAAATGGCTATTCTGCAGTTTACCATTTACCGAAGATTTTTCATGCGGTCGCTTGAGGCTTCACAAAAATATCCCATTGGACGATTCGTCAAATCAGATCAAAAACATATTCGAGAAATCCGTGATTGGGTCGATGTCGCAGACAAATCCCTAGATCGTTTCAACCAGTTGATGCGTGAACTCGAAGTGCGATACGGAAAAAGATCGCCTGAAACCCAAAGAGCAAATGTATTTGTGCAAAACCAGCTAAATGTTGTTAAGTGAATCAAGGTACTTAACGCCTGCTAAATTGATTCTTTATTTACATTCTGAAGTGTCAAAATTTACACCTTCAGTCTTTTTGAATTTAGCTTTTGCATCAGCAAGGATCTGAGTTGTGCCCTCAAGGCGTGACCCGTAATCATATAGAGCCGCTGAATTAGTAACTCCAGTGTTTTTTTGTATTTCACGGAGCTCAGATAGTTTCATTTTATAGTTTTTTACCAACACTAAAGAGGCGCAAATTTTACCAGACATTTCTTCTCGAGATAGATATACTTCTTCTTGCTCGGGCTGTGAACAGAGTGATCGGTGAAACTTTTTGCCTGATTTTTTTTCATACACAGGCTTGTGGTCGCTCAATGTTTTCTTCGCAAAATTTAGCTGAATACCAAGCTGGTACATTGCGTTTTTATCAACAACACCATACTTAGAGCCGATTTTTTTCTGATATTGAATTTGTTTCTCTATTCGCTCAATACTATTTTGTCCAATACAAGCATAACCAAGATTGCTGGAGCCACTCTTCTCATCTTCAATAGACTGTCTTTTGTATTCAGCCGCTTGATGCTCTTTTTCAATTCGCTTTTCTTCGGCCAGCTTTTCCTTTTCTTCTAGCTGCTTTTGAAGTTCAGCCTTTTCTACGATAATTTTTGCGTCATAAGATTTCACTGCCTCTTGCGCCAATTTTAACTCATCACAGGCCTCTAAATCACCCCTATCGCACATAAAATTAAATGCGTTTTGATGTTCCATGACGGTTTTCTTTGCTTCCTCTGGCAAACTTTTATCCCAGCCAACAAACGAATCGGGATTTTCTACATACTTATTCAATGTTTCACGGGCATGAACAGAGCTGCTTAATGTTCTATTAAAACTATATGAATTTCTATAAGTTTCTTTTTCCAAAAATGCACATCCTGAAAAAAATAGTAATACAAAAATGTAACGCATATTTGATCTCATTTCTTTTTATCTGGAATTGCACGTTCAATATTAACTTTTAACCATCCTGAAAACACAGGTTCAAGAAGCAGCTCATTGAGAGTCGGCTCTGTTTCAGACTCTTGAAAAAGTAGGTATTCCATGCTCACAGAAAAATACTTTGCAAGTGCATAAACGTGTTCAGGCTTTTGAGATGAGCCTCCTTGGAGGAAGCTTGTCAATGTCGCTTGAGGAACACCTGACGCACGAGATACCTCGCGAGCTGAAACGCCCCTCTTCTTAATCAACAATTTTAAGGTCTCAGCAAACTTAACTTTTTTCATAGTCCTTTATAATTAAATAAATTCGTGTTAAGCGGCAGTCTGGTTCGGTATTCCGATCAATGTGAACGGCTTTTTGATTTCACTTGCTTTGAATCCAACAACCCAATCAGTATGATTGAGTTCCCGATCAGGACTTTAGATAAATTCGAGATATTTCTTTTAATGTGTTGGTATGTAAATCAAGAACAGGCTGAATTGTTCCACCCAACTCTTGATATCCACCACCTAATGTCACAACAGTTTTTTTATTTAATAATTTCATTGTTTCAAAAATAATTGCGTCACGTCTTCGCATTTGTTCTGTTGTTAGAACACCTCCAAGAGCGTCATCAAGATGGGGATCAACGGCACAATTTACTATAACCAAATCACAGGTTTCAAACTCAAGGCACTTTGCATGGAACGACTGAAGCCAATCATTAGAATTGGCAGCTTTGATGCCTTCACCTCCGAAGCTGTAAATCTTTAACCAATCCAGTTTTAATCTTTTTTGAATATCAAAGTCCCCATCTGAAAAATGTGCGTCAACGTCTAAAAGGCCAATACTCTTGAGCTTGAATTTATTTTTTAAGTAGATCGCTGCTGTTACATTATGGTTTAGGCTACAGAATCCGCCGCCACTGTTCCAGCAACTATGATGTGATCCGCTTGATAAACTATAAGCGATCTCGTTAGTTTGTGACTGCAACACGAGTTCACCAGCAGCGATTACTGACGATGTCAGATATGGTAGCGTGTTTAGGACGTTCTTGTCGAAAGTACCGAAGCCATTTACAATCTTTAAAGAAAATAATCCGTCCACATACTGAGCCGAGTGAGCAAGCTTATATATCTCACGATCAATAGGTTTCACATTATGGAATTGAACAGGAAGTTTTTGTTGTTTCCAAAAATCAGCAAGTAGCTTAGGTTTATTCGGACTTTTTGAGAACGATATCACTTTTTCAAGTGACTGTTGTGGGCTGTAAAAAACTGGAATACGATTCATATTATTTTTTGCCTTCGCTTGCAGGTTCAATCGTACCGTCGATTGAAATCAACAGTGCATCATCTGATTTTAACTCGAATAGTTCGCCCCAAATATTTTTGTTGTAACAAGCAGTAGATTGAACAAAGTAGGTTGCCATCTTTATATCCAAGACGAGTCTCTGATCAATAAGCTTTTCACAATCATATATTCTAAGTACAAAATTTTGTGCATCCATAGTTGCTCCATGCCTTATTCAAAAGGATTTGGTTTTGACTGACCTTTTCATGATGATGAAAATGGCCTTGTGTTATTGTTATATTAGATTTGATAGCTATTTTATTTCTGACGTTTTGGGACGGGTCCGAAGAACACGCTGAACACTGCTCTTGCCAATTTTTAGCTGCTCTGCGATTTGTCGAACAGACTTTCCTGATGAGCTTTGCAAAAGAATATCTGATCTTATTTCAGCCGTCAGTTTTTCTGGTCTTCCACATTTCCACTTAAGCCCGACTTGTTCAGCAGCGAGTTTCTTTGCGGCCATCGCTGTCTTGATCCGATTTTTAATAAGATCCAATTCTAAATTCGCAACGGCTGCGATAATAACCATGGTCGCTTTTCCGATACTGGTGGTGAAATCTATATTTTCACGAATCGAAATTAGACTTACACCGTATTCGTCGAGCTCATGAAGCAAGTTGATAAGGTGCCTTACATCCCTAGCCACCCTGTCTAGGCCCACAACGATGACGACTTTAAATTTGCCTTGCCTTGCGTCTTTGATCAGTTGATCCAGCTGAGGTCGCCTTTCTTTGCTGAGACTGCCAGAAAGCCCGTGATCCAAATATGTATGGATCAGATTAAGGCCTCGATTGACTGCAAACTCTTTGATGTTGGTAACTTGCGTCTGTGGATTCTGTTCTGATAAGGACACCCGACAATATGCAACCGCTTTAGTTGATTGTTGTTGTGTCATATAGTCATCATAACAAGATGCAGCAGAAAAGTCAAATGTGATATACAATTTGTATATCTAAATGATTAAATCGTATCAATGTGAGGATCGAATATGAAAATCAAGTATCAAGATCGCCTCTTAAAAGATGAAATGAAAATGGTCTCGCTCAGAATGCCTGCAAGTCTTCTGGATTTGCTGGATAAAAATTCAGATAAATATAAAATAACAAGGCAACGCTTGATCAACGAGGTTCTCAAGGCTGCGTTAAAAGACAAGAAGCTAGAAATTTATCTAAAGGCGTGAGGATATTTTAGCGTGGCAAAAAAAGTACAAATCGTTCCAGAAAACTATGATTCATTTGATTTTGCGGAAAACTGCAAATGGTTATTTGAAAGCTGCTTCTCTGAGGATATTTTTATTCCAAAGGAACTAAAGCATTCAGCTATTTCAAAAATGATAGATTTTAACTTAGAGAATGTCAAAAGCGACAATGGCATTTATCAACTTTTAAAGTTTGGGTATCTGCAAAATTTTTTCCCTATTATTAAAACCAGAAAAGTTAAATCACGAGGGCGACCTAAAATCATAAATACAATTAGCATTCCAAAGCGGATAGTTTTGATACCAGTTAAGCGAGTCCTATGTGGCAGTGAATATAAGTTTGAGCCAACTAAATATGACTTCAGAGGCAGAACAACTAAACTGAAGTCAGTAGTGAGTAAAAAAAATGGAGCAATACGAACAAATAAGATGGCCGCATTTTGGTTAAACAAAGAGATCGACGAACAAATGCTTTCTGAATTTAAAATGATCAAACATCAGCGGCAGCCTTTTTATTTTGCTTATGCTGAAATTCGTAAGATTCTGACGAACATTTCTTTGGTGCTTAAGAAGCTGTCGAAGAAAAACATTTACGAAGCCGATATTAGTCAGCGTGAGCTTTATGACTGGCTTGCTCAATCTTTAAACTGGAGACTTAAACTAGAGCTTGATCTATGGAAATTATTTCTTGAAACCCAGCATGGGAGTGAAGACATTTTTAAATCTGCCCTTCCTTATCCATCATTTAACTCAAGAAATATTAGAGATATGCTTGAATCAGCTACTTGAGCTTCTGAGTTTGACACACCATTTATATACATTTCATCGCATTAAAGCATCACAAGGTGTCTTTTTTGGTAAACCTCTCAGGAATCGAGAGGAACGGAATGGAAAGAAAGTATCAAATTATTATCGAAGAAATAAGGCATCAACAAAAAGCACTATTAGATAAACTAGAGTTTGCTTTTGCAACACGACCCGAAGAGTGGCGGTTGTTGCGGTCAGCAATATTAAAAGCATTTGGTGGATCTGGAATAACTGGTTTTATTCAAAACCTAATCGAAGACGAAAAAATAAAAAAAGAAAATAAATAAACAGAAGCAAAAATAATTTTGTTCCTGAACAACAAAGGAGTACTTATGCCTAAAACGCATAAACGGCGTTTTATACGCTCAAAACAACACTATCCATACATTGCTGCCAAATTGCGAGAATATGGCTGCCATGCGGTTCCCGTGCCACAAGGAACAAAAAAATGTCTTATCAAAGGTTGGCCGACAACCTTCACTGACAATGAATTTGAAAAAATATGCAAAAAACACTCAGAGGATGGAGTTGGAATCGTATTAGGTGCTTGTAGCCAATTGATGGCGGTGGATAACGATTTGGATTTGAACGATCCGTTTCAAAACTTAATTAACAATCACCTTGAGCATCTTATTCCCGAATCGCCAGTTGAAAGAAAAGGTTCCAAGGCTTATGCAAGACTTTATCAATTTAATAGCGATTTAAATTATAGCAAAAGCCATATGCTCTTTGATCCATTCAAGAAACAATGGGTAGAGCTAAAGCCGCTTGAGCTTTTATCAACCAGTCATCTTCTGGTTATGCCGCCAAGCATTCATCCCAACGGCATTAATTATATCTATACTAAAGGCTCTGAGGATGACTTCGCTGATAAGTCAAAATTCCCAATTTTGCCTCATGATTTTATCGAACAATACGAGGCAATTCTTGAAAGAATTAAGACTGAATTTCAGCCAGAAAGGATAGAAGCAGCTTCAGCTAAAACAAAGGTGGCAAAAATAGAGCCTTCGGCTTTAAAAGATGTCGGGCGAAATAACAAGCTTAAGTCAATCGCCGTGGCTGCTTTGAAAAATGGAACACCTACACACAAAGTTGCAGCCGAACTTGTGGCATACGATTCTAAGCATCACCACATACCTCTTTTTACAGATCCTACAGAAGGCAATAGTGATGACCCTGCAGCTTCTTCATCAGATTTTGTCAAAAGAATAGATCGTTCAGTATCGAGAAAGGCTTCTGATCTTTTTATTACCCTTGAGGATCTCAAGCGGCGAAAGGATTTTGAGAAGTTAAACTATTTAGTAGAAGGTCTTTTAACTATTCCTGGTGTTTCTATTTTGGCAGGTAAGCCAAAGATTGGCAAAACAACACTATTGTTAGATACGATGGTTAATGTCATCAAAGGTGAAAATGTCTTTGAGCGAACTTCACACGAAACAAATATTTTATTCATCACGCTTGAAAATAACTTAAACCACTTGAAAGAATATTTTAGTGCAAAATTAGGATCTGAAAAAAAAGATCAAATTATATTTTCTGTTAAACCAGTTTATGCATCAGATATTGAGGCAATTAAAGAAACTATAAAAAAACACAAAATCGGTTTAGTTGTAATTGACACCCTTGCGAAGTTTCTAAAATGCTCTGATTTGAATGACTACGGAAAAATGACTGCCGAGATGGATCGACTTAATCAACTTGCTGCTGATGCAAATGTTCATATTCTTACAACCCATCACACTGTCAAAAGCACTGATAGCAGAGGCGTCAGCTCTGTTCTAGGATCTACAGCTGTTACTGCTTCAGTCGATACAATTTTTAGTTATGATGGCAACAAGTCCCAGACTTCAAGAAACATTAAATCTGAACAACGCTACGGAAAACCGATTGATCTTCATCTTGATTTTAATCTTGAAAAAATGGAATTTACTCTTCTATGCGGAGATGAAGTTCAGTCAGAGTCAAAAACTAAGAAGGCTATTTTAAAGAAATTGCTTGAGTCTAAAAAACCAATTACAAGAGCTGAGCTTGGTTTAACAGTAAGAAAGCAGGTTGTAACGGATTCTCTCAATAACTTGATTCTTGAAAACAAAATTATTTGTTCAGGAAAGGGTACAAAGGGTGACAGAAAACTTTATTCTGTTCCCCTAGATAAACACTAACGGGAACCTCAACAGTGTGGTGTGTTTATTATTTTTATTACTATCTCTTATATACTTATAGGGAACAGTAAGTTCGGAACAGAATAGTTAGTTTCTACGATAGAAACTGTGAAAAGGATTTGGGACTTAAATGTCCCAGATATTAAGGGCAGGACAGGTTTTGAATAATGCAAAAAGGAGTTGTTTATGAACTTTGGATAAAATATGCAATCGCTGCAAAGCTAAGAAAGTAGAAAATGATTTTGCAATAAAAAGCTCTTCATCAGAAGCAAAGGTTCGACGTGATTTGATTTGTAAGGCTTGCAGAGCTGCTGCCATTAAAGAGCGGCGCAATAGCGTGCGCACTCATAAAATAGATCCACCAGCAAAGGTGATCATCGAACCTCAAAACAATAGTCTCAACCTTACAAATCGTTTGATTGAGACACAAAAGTTGGCTACAACGACCAACTTTGAGTGTTTTAATAATTCTGAACATTCAGCGGAGCTTCAAGACAAAGAAAACTCAATACAACTATTGAATGAATTTGTTTTAATTCTACGAGAGGAATACGCGAAGTTGAAAAACTTAAAGGACATTTATGTTAAAGAATAAGATTAACGATTTATCAAACTCGGCGATCAGAAAAAAATACTTCAGTACAGAATTCACTCCAGAAAATAATCTCACGATTCGTTTATTAAGGATTAGCGATGTCGGACAAAATCAGGGCGGCTCAATAGCCGAACAAGATGAAACAACTGACAAGTATGCTCAAGATGAAAAACTCCAGATCGAAAGAACTTGGGAGGTGACAGAAACTGCCTCGAATCACGAGCTACGAAAGCACTTTAATGAAATGATTAGCTTCATCAAGTCATCACAAAAGACTTCAAGGCCAATAAAACACGTTTTATTTAGCTTTCAATCGCGGTCAAACAGAAATAAAAAATCTGCGCGTGAACTTGAGGCGTTAGTAGATATGGGCGTTACGCTTCATTTCGCTCGCGACAGAAGAAAATTGACACCAGGATCTGGCTTGTCTGAATGGATGCTTTGGCTTGTCGAAAATATGAAAAATGAATCTTATATAAGTGAGTTAAGACAAAATGTTATGGGCGGAACTATCAAAAGGATTGAAGAAGGAATATACCCTGGCGCAAAACCGCCGTATGGCTTCATTTCGGTTGGACGAAAAAATAGTAGGCATTTTGTAGCTGATGGAGATAAGGCAAAGTATATGAAAATGGCTTTTGAAATGGTTGCCTCTGGTCAGTATGCACTAAATCGAGTCTCAGACAAAACATTGAAGAAAAATCTTGATAATATTTTTCCAGGACTAAGCAAAACACCGAATCATAAAAAATTCTGTGAGCTTCTTAGAAATCCATTTTATACTGGCGAATATTTTGAATACAGAGAAGAGCGTCATCGGTCTGCCCCAGGCAGTATAGAATCAGTAATTGACAACATTACCTTTAAGAAGGTTCAAGATGTTTTGAATAATAGAGTGCGCGCAAGAAAACTTTCAAAAAGCCATGCCTACATAGGTCTAATGACCTGCACAGGACACATAATTGAAGCTAACGGTACGCTTACAGACGAAATTTGCGGGGCAGCTGTTACAGCCGAACAAATTACTAAATACTATAGAAACGGCAATTCAAAAAAGTTCAATTATTATAGGTGTTCAAACCAAACTCATAAATGTTCTCAGCGCGATAAAGTTCACATGAAAAAATCATATGGACGCAATGTAAGTTATACTCAAGACGAGATTGAAAGAATTTTTGCTGATATGTTTAAATCATTTAGCTTTGATGAACTTACTTGTCAGAGGCTCAAACAGTTTTTATGGGACGAACACTTTGAACAAAAAAACTTGAGCGGCTTGCGATTAAAGGAGCTTCAGAAAAGACAACTTCAGCTAAAACAATTCATAGACACTTGTTATGAGGATAAAGTTTCAAAAAAAATAACTGAACAAATATGGCAGCAGCATACGCATAAATGGGAGCTGGAGCGGGAAGAAATAATTTCTGAAATTAAGTCTCTCAATGATCAAACTGACGAATACATGAATCGAGGCGTAGAACTCATCGAACTCATGCAACATAGCGAAATCATTTTTAAAAATGCAACGCCTGAAAAAAAGAGAAAATTGGTTGAATTGACTACATCGAACCTGATGCTGGCTAACGGAAGGCTTGAATATCATTGGAAAAAACCATTTAATCTATTGGCCGTAAACGGCCAAAAAGAAAAATGGCTCAGATGGCAGGACTCGAACCTGCGACCAAGCGATTAACAGTCGCTTGCTCTACCAACTGAGCTACATCTGAACGAAGTAACAACCTAACGAAATCACTTAGGATCGTCAAGAAGCTCTCGACTTAGGCTTGCAGATTTAAAAGGCATCCCTTGCACCCGGAAAACTCTAGACTCGGGGTTCCACTCTAAAGTGGCGGTCTTAGCCTCTGCTGACTGGGCCATTAACAGCGGCTTGAACTGCAGCTGGGTTAAATCTGTGCCGTCTGGCGTATCCATTGTTACCGAGCAAAATGCTTTTCTGACCTGCTCGGGCTTAGCATGCGACCATTTGGTTTGTGCGGCCGGAGCCAGATTAGGATCTTGCCACTGAAAGTCGACCACGTGATCGGGGCACCAACGCATTGTCTTACCCGTATCACTGCTAAACATTTGATTTACGCCGTCCTTGAAACTATTTGAAGCAAACAATTGCATCGCTAGAATGACCATTCCTAGACTGAAAGCAAGAAGCACAACTTTGATAATTAATTTTGATTTCATTTTATTATCATAGTGGGATGAACAAAAAAGGCAAATCAGTTAGAGTTAATTATGGAAAAAAATTTTAATTTAGAACGCTATTTAAATACCGAGCTTAAAAAATTTAAAGCCCCTAATCGCCCCGATGTTTTTTTTGGTGAAACGTACATTGGCGGTGGCACTTCGAAACTTACCTTCTGGAATTTAGCAATTCGTGACGTGCGCGGAGTATTAAAGCGACCACTACCCTTTCATGATCTTTCACTTAACGAACAGTATCGACAGTTTGAAAAAGTCTGGATAAGTTCCCATGTTTTTGAAGTAAAGATGACCGCGGTTCACTGGCTAGAAAGTCTTAGCACCGAACAGCTAATTGTTTTTTCAAAAAAGATTGCTAAATGGGCACAAAAAATTGATACATGGGCCGAGTCCGACGGTCTTTGCGGAATTTATGCTCGAATATTTGAAGCCTCGCCGAAAAGTTTGGATAGTGTTTTTAAAATGTGGAACGCGCACAAAAATCCGTGGCTGCGCCGCTGTTCGATGGTTAGCGTTTTTTATTACTCAAGGATGCGGCGAAAACATGCTTCGTTTAAATATGCGATTGCTTTGGTAAAGCCACATTTACCAGCGCCAGAATACTACGTGCAAAAGGGAGTTGGCTGGACACTTCGCGAGATCTACAACGTCTATCCTACTGAAACCACTAAATTTATTAGGGACAACCTGTTGCATATTCACGCCCACGCCTGGTACGCGGCCAGTGAAAAGATGCCGCTTAAATTAAAAGCAGAGCTAGTTTTGAAACGAAGGCAGCTTAGAAAACTCGGTAATATTTAGTAGGGATTTTTATTGAGTAAAATTGGTGCACTCGACAGGATTTGAACCTGTGACCACCTGATTCGTAGTCAGGTACTCTATCCAGCTGAGCTACGAGTGCATCGTAAGCTTTGATCGAAATATTCTTCTACAGAAAAGGCCGGTTAAAATCAAGGTCCGTGTGATGGCATCCCTTGATTCTGTAAAAGCGCTATGGCACCTTACTGACTTAGCCAATACTACGACATCAATTTTTCATTGCGGAGAAGTGGGTGAGTGGCTGAAACCAGGTCTTTGCTAAAGACCCGTAGTTCCAAAAGAGCTACCGTGGGTTCAAATCCCACCTTCTCCGCCAATTT
>JAYTMU010000156.1:0-4421 GCA_043728195.1 Bdellovibrionales bacterium | reverse complement strand
CGGTTCATTGGTAGGTAGCGGTAATTTCCTTCAATGCCGAAGCAGTGTTCCGGCCATAGACAAAAATCGGCGCCTAAGCCTATTTGCACGCCGAAGCCCGCTGAAGTAAAGGCTGCATTTCTAGGACCGTTGGTAATATCACCTTTTAAGGTTGCATAGCCAATTCCGCCTTGAAGATAGAAATCAATAATGTCGTTACTTAGTGGAATAAGTCTTACCAGCGGAAATAAAGAATAGCCGGTTAATTTATAATCATAAGAGCCGTCAGTTCCTGAGCCAGTTGCAGCCTGAGTAAAATAAGCAGGGCGCAATTGTAAACCCACTAGGCCGTTTGAAAATTTAAAAGTAAATTGGCCACTGAATTCGTAACCCGCGCCTAAATCACTGGTTGAAACATTTAAACCTGGTTGTGCTTTCGCTGCGCGAATCATGTTGTTCAGCCCATTTTGTTCAGCAGTGATAAGTGAAACTCCAAAACCCATTGACATCGAACCACCGGCAAATGCGCCGCGACCACCCCGTTTTTTTGTTAGGGCCAAGACTGCGTCTGGCAAAGCGAACAATGAAAAAACAAATATGACGGCAGGAAGAAGAATGCGATTTATTTTCATGAAATCTCCTGTTTATAGATTGAAGGACAGGCCGCTGACAGGCAATGCTGGTCTGGCCTTAGGGCTGGGCAGAAGCTGTCTCTCGTGTTAGTTAGTAGCTGTCGCAATACAAGTTAGTGGCTGTCGCTTAACAACTGTTCGGCGTGCGCTAATGACGTTTTGGTGATTTTTTCGCCCGATATAAGTCTGGCTATTTCTTGGACGCGTGTTTTTTTAACTAACTCGACGACGTCCATCGAGACCGAGTCCTTTTTCATAGATTTATTTATCGAGTAGTGAACATCTCCGCAAGCAGCAACCTGCGGAAGGTGAGTCACGCAGATAACTTGCTGTCCTTTGGCAATGGATTTCAACTTGCGACCAACTTTTTCTGCCGTTGTACCAGAAACCCCTGTATCAACTTCATCAAATAAATAGGTTCTTGGAAATTCGGATTGGCCGACACATTTTTTTAACGAAAGTAAAATCCGCGAAAGTTCTCCGCCAGAAGCTACTTTAGCGATCGGACGTTTTAAATCTTTAGCTGAAATCTGACATAAATATTCAACATCACTTAGACCAGTTGAAATTAAGTGATCCAATTTCGAATTTTGGATGTCAAATGTCACGCCCTTCATGTTTAAATCTAGAAGCTCTTTGTTCACTGCAGATACTAGCTTAGTTGCTGATGCAGTTCGAGCCTGATGTAACTCTTCCGCTTTCTTTTTCAGATCAAGCTCCATTTGTGCAGCTTGTTTTTTCATTTTTTCGATATGATCATCAGAATTTTCTAAAGTCGCAATTTCTATTTTCATTTTTTCTAATTCAGCAAAAATAATATTTAAATCGGGACCATATTTTTTTTGCAATTTTCTAATTGAACTTAAACGGGTCTCTTTTTCTTCTAGAGTATCAGCATCGACATTTATCTTTTTAAGGTCCTGGCGTAAATCATAGACAAGATCATCTAAGATTGTTTGCGCTTCTGCAACTTTCTGGGCCTTTTCAGCCATCTGAGGTGCCATTACAGAAATTTCCAATGCACGCTTCTGAATTAGCTTTAAACGTGAAGAAATTGAATCTTCGTCAGAAAAAATTAAAGATTCACATTGGTCAACAAACTGCAAAATGCGGTGCGAACCCTTCATTTGTTTAATGTCATCTTCCAGAGTGCTGTCAGTTGCTACATCAAGACCGACATTATTAATTTCTTGATATTGAAACTTTAAAAAATCTAAGCGCTGTGATTTATTTAATGATTGCTTTTCAAATTCTGCAATTTCATTTCTTAAAGCATGTAAGCCTTGAAATTTTTCTTCATAAATTTTTCGTTTATCCCAGTGGCCGGCATACTGGTCTAATAAATCCAAGTGATAAGATTTTGATAACAAGTTTCTGTTGTCATGTTGTCCCGTCATTTCAATTAACGGTGCATTAGGTCCAGTGACCTCGATCATCGGCGCAACAACCTCACGAAGTTGGTTCACAGTGCTTAAGCTGCCGTTTAGATAAACTTTAGATTTATCGCCGATTGCTATTACACGACGAACGATAAGTTGCTGGTCATCGCAGTCGATACCGGCTTGCAATAGCTTTTTCTTGATATCTGGTCGTTTTTTTAAGTTAAATAAACCTTCGACCACAGCTTGCGAAGCACCTGTACGAATAATATCAGGCGATGCTTTTTCGCCCATCAGCAAACCTAAACTTTTAAGAAGCACGGATTTTCCAGACCCAGTTTCACCTGAAAGTATATTTAAACCATTTTGAAATTCGATGTGAAGTGCATCTATTATGGCAAACTGTGAAACCTTAAGCTCCTGTAACATAGCGATCTCCAAATTTTAATTTGTCTTTTAGTAGTTTAAAAAAGTTATGATCAGGTTTACGAATCATTAAGTGATCGGTTGACGTTCGTGAAATGTGAACTTCATCTTCTTGGGAAAGTTCAATTACTTTTTGGCCGTCAACAATTAAATGCGCTACGCTATCCACTTGAGTTAATTTTAATACTAACTTTTTATTGTCTGGAAAAATTAATGGACGACTGGTCAGTGAATGCGGCGCCACGGGTGTCACAACAAAGGCTTGAACTTCAGGATGTAGTATGGGTCCGCCGGCCGCCAAATTGTAAGCCGTCGAGCCCGTAGGGCTTGAAATAATTAAGCCATCGGCTTTAATGTGGTTCACTAATGAGGAATCAAAATACAAGGCCGTGCTGATCAGCTGAGAATAAGATCCGCGTTCAATTACCACGTCATTTAAAGCCGCAAAATTTAAGCGCTTCCCTGACTTCAAATGCACATACACTTGTAAGCGGGCCCTGGAATGTAAAACCATTTTATTTCGCAAAGTTTGATCTACTGTTGCAAATACATCGTCAACAGAATGTGCCGTCAGAAACCCCAGAAAACCCATATTGAATCCAAGAATCGGAACAGAGTGGCCTCGCAATAAGCGAACCGCGCGTAAGTAGGTTCCGTCGCCGCCAAGAACAATAACCAAAGCCATTTCTTTCAACTCATTCGAGCTAATCAACACGTTCGTGCCTAAAATTTGCTTTTGCTCAGGTGCTGTAAAAATTTTGTAGCGTTTACTTTTCAACCGAATGGAAAGCTTCTTTGCCAAACGCACAGCGGACGGCGAATGTATTCTGTATACAATCGCAATTTTTTTATTATTTTTTAGCGTTAGCTTTCTTTCTTTCATTTAGATCAATCCGTCACGTCTTAGAAGTGAATTTGGATCAGGCTCGCGACCGCGGAATTCTTTGTAAAGATCCATCGGATGCGATGTACCACCACGACTTAAGATGCTATTTTTAAATTTCGTGGCCACTTCTAAATTGAAAAGACCTTTTTCTTTAAAGTATTCGAAGGCATCGGCATCTAGCACTTCGGCCCATTTGTACGAATAGTACCCGGCTGCATAGCCACCGCCAAAAATGTGACCAAAGCTACACGACTTATTGGTGCCAGCCTCTTTCGGTAACAATCTGGTCAAAGCATCTGTTTCAGTTTCAGTTTCAAATTGGTCCACGTCCTTGATCGTGTTTGGATCTGTCGTGTGCCACTTCATATCAAGCCAGGCAAATGAAAGCTGTCTTAAGCTCATCCATCCAGATTGAAACTTTGAAGCTTTTTTAATTTTCTCTACTAGCTCAACTGGGATTTTTTCATTGGTTTCGTAATGACGAGCAAATAAATCCAAACTTTCTTTTTCGCCAGCCCAGTTTTCCATAATCTGCGATGGAAGTTCTACAAAATCCCAATAGACATTTGTTCCGGAAATACTACGATAGCTGCACTTTGATAATAACCCATGTAATGCATGTCCGAACTCATGAAATAAGGTTCGCACTTCATCATACGTCAGTAGCGACGGCTTGGTCGGGGTCGGCTTTGTAAAATTACAAACAATGCTAACGTGCGGACGCTTAATAGCGCCATTCCACATTCCTTGTTCACGGTAGCTTGTCATCCAAGCGCCACCCTTTTTGGTTTCGCGCGGAAAAAAATCCATATAGAAAAGCCCAACGTAGTCGCCCGAAACATGATCAACCACTTCAAACGTTTTAACATCGGGGTGGTATACCGGGACACCAGAAATCGGTTTAAATGTTATTCCAAATAATTTCTGTGCATGTTGAAAAACTCCATCGATAACATTTTCTAACTTGAAATACGGTCGAAGTTCTTCATCGTTAAATGCATATTTTTTTTCTTTTAATTTTTCTGAATAGTAACTAAAATCCCAAGGTTTAATTTCAGATTTACCTTCAAGCTCTTGGCGGAAGTTTTGCACTTCTTTTAAATCTTTTTGCGCAGCAAC
>JAYTMU010000155.1:0-3811 GCA_043728195.1 Bdellovibrionales bacterium | reverse complement strand
TTGCGGCTACAGCCTTAGGAGTGCCACTTGTGGTTCATGGTGGTTGGCCTATCGTAATTATCGGAGTTATTTCGGTTATCATGGGTTATGCCTACACTTCAGGTCCCTTTCCGTTAGCTTACCGCGGCCTGGGCGATTTTTTTGTAATTTTATTTTTTGGGCTGGTTGCCGTTGGTGGGATTTACTATTTACTAACCGGAACCTGGGATGCTAACGCTTTAGTTTTGGGATTACAGATTGGTTTTCTAAGTACTATTTTGATTGCCATTAACAATTTGCGCGACGTGGCCACTGATAAATTGGTAAATAAAAAAACGCTTGCAGTTAGGTGGGGTAAAACTGGTGCCCGCGTTTGGATTGCTTTTTTATGTGTGGCCCCGTTTTTAACTGGATATTACTGGTTGTATCAAAAGCGGTGGTGGGTCTATGTAATTCCGCTTTTGTCTTCTCCCCTTGCTCTATTTATTGCTAAACGAATTTTTCGCACCGAGCCCAGTGCTGTGTACAATAGATATTTAGCGCTATCCTCAGCATTTGGATTATTATTTAGTATTTTAATTGCCATCGGATTTCAAATAAAATGAAAGAGTTCCTATCATACTATCAACTTATTAGAAAACGCGACCAGTCAGTTCAACACGGCTCGCTGCTAAAGTTAGTTGATGATGCTGGTCATTGGGGAGTATCCGACATCTGTCCGTGGCCTCATCTGGGGGATTTAGCGCTGGATCTAGAGATCTTAAGTAAGGGATCACTTTACCAGCGTGCGTACGTCTTAGCTTTGTTGGACCTAAAGGCACGGAAAGATCGGCAAAAATTAATTCATGCAAAACCAATCCGAATTAATACCTTGATAATTGATTATAGCCAAACGCCTGATCCAACAGCTGTATTAAAAATAAAAGCTGATGGTAACTTTGATGCCTTACTTAATTGCCTTGGTAAATTGACTAACCAACAAATTCGACTGGATTTTAATTCTTCATTAAGCTCGGAAAAATTTGAAAATTTAATTCCGGCGTTGTCGAAGCGTATTGAATACATTGAAGATCCTACAGCTTGGGATGATAAATTATGGCAGCAGTGGAATCAGAAAGTTCCTCTTGCAGTGGACTTTGCGACAAATAACCCGTTTGAATTTCTTGATGCGTGGACTTACCTAATTATAAAGCCTAGTCGCCAAGATGCGGATAACTTAATTCAGAAATGTTTAACTTTGAATAAGAATTTTACGCTGACGTCGGCGATGGATCATCCCGTCGGTTTTGCGCACGGCCTTCGCTATGCGCAAAACCATGCAGATAAAGTCAGCGGATTTTCAACGTTAGATTTATATGAAAAAACAGAATTTCATTCGTATTTCGAAACAGGTACGACCACTGTAGTGATGAAAAAGTCTCATGATTTTGGAGTTGGAATGACAGCTGCATTGAATAATCTTAAGTGGATTGAAGCATGATAACATACAACCTATTAGCCAACGTATTTAATCAGTTGCTGACAAATCCACGATCTAGCTCTCAGGAAAAATCTGACCAATTTGATTTGAAACTAGAATTTGAAAAACAATATGAGGCTAAAAATTACTTTTTGATCCCAAGTTCAGGATCTTCAAAAAGTAATCATGAAAGCGTTAAAATCATAGCACTGCATCACGATGCCATTATGAATTCAGCTCAGCGAGTTGTGAATCATTTTAGTTTAAATGGTTCGATGGCATGGGGCTGCGTCCTTCCGTTATTTCATGTTGCTGGGCTTGGCATATATGCTCGTGCATTCGTTGCTCGTGCTAAAGTTTATCAAAGGGATTGGGCCGTTGATGGTTTTGTTAATTGGCTAAGCGCCAATGACATTCAATTGCTTTCCTTAGTTCCAACACAAATATTTGATTTGGTACAAAAAAATGTCGCTGCACCCAAAGGTTTGAAACATGTGTTTGTCGGCGGCTCAAAATTAGAAATTGGTCTAAAAGAGCAAATTTTAAATCTACAGTGGCCAATAATTGAAACATACGGAATGACCGAAACAGCTTCGATGGTAGCCATTGGTGATTCGAAAAATATGCGTCTACTTCCTGATGTTGAGGTTATTGTAGCCGAAGAGCGGCTTCGAATTAAATGTAATTCGCTGATGACGTGTTCATTGCAAAAAGTAGGTGACGAAGTTCTTTATATCCGGCCTGACAACGGCTGGTACCAAACCGAGGACCTGGCCGAGCTGTCTATGCAAGGGCAAAATGTCGTTTTAAAATTATTAGGGCGGCAATCTGATTTTGTAAAAATAAATGCTGAAGGTGTTTCTTTAGCACACTTACGGCAGTTGCTAAGCGATAATACCAAGCTTGCACTGGTGGCTTTAGCAAGCCAGCGCAGTGGCTTTGACATTGTTTTGGTGCACGAAAACGTTGAAAACGTTGCTGCTATCGTGGCAGAATTTAATAAGCTGGTAAAACCCTACGAGATGATTCATAAAGTCTTTTGCATTGATGAAATACCTAAAACAGATCTGCATAAAATTATGTACAAAAAATTAGAAGAGATTATAAAGGAAATGCCATATGAAAAAATTTGATACTCCATGGTCAGTGGGATCTATGTTCTTGTGCAGCAAATGCGGAGCGGCCTTTGAAAAACCAGAAATTGCCGACAAATTAAAATCAGAGTTACGCCTACACTTAAAAAATCAAGATAAACACAAAAAAATAAGAGTTATGGTTACAGGATGTCTAAATGTATGTAACCGTGACGAACAGACCGTCATGTACCAGCCCGTCTCAGGAACGACCGAGATTTTTACAATCGGAAAAAATTTGGACGATAATTTAGAAGAGCTTAAACAAATTTTAAATAAAAAATTAAAGTAGTTAGTCTGAAGAATTTGTGGGTGATTTCAATAAATTATAACGTCCGATTCAGAAAGTACGCGCGCCTTTTTTTAAGCAAGCTTCATTTGCCCTCTCTGTAACTGTGTACCCTATATGCTGCAAAGTTTCAGAGTATGGATAATTGGGTTTAAACAATTCGTGTATAATTGAAAACTGTTTTAAAGTAGACGCTATTTACCTAATTGCTTTTCACTTGCGGTCTCGGCATCAAGAACTGCAGTGATTTCTTCAGCTGACCACAACTTACCTTTACCAACTCCAGGGCAAAATGAAGCTACGTCCTTGGCCCAGGACTTTGCATCCATGACCTCGTCCCAAAAAGGCCATGTGCGACACTGGGATGGCCTTGCTTCATAAACGGAACAGCGTTTTTTTTCTAGAAACATGCAATCAGGTTCGGACGGATTTTCTTTTAAATGCCAGACGCCATTCGTTCGGTCGCAGTATTTTCTAGTAAATTCGGATGACGTCATTTTAAAGAACTTAGCAAATCGCTTGCGGTCAACTGGAGTTAAAAAAACAAAGCCAAACTCGCCGTGCGAGGTGCAACATTTACCCGAGCCCTGGCATTCAAATCGTAGCCCATCTTTAAAAAATCTTTTGTCGTCAGACATATCTGTCACTCTGCTTTCAGAAACGGCGTCAAATTAGACTTCATTTCACCTGGTATTTCAATTTTCTGAAAGCTTTTTTTATCTAAACATGTGTGGACCATTTTAACCACCGCATGAATGTTAGAACCCTGCTTAAAGGTGTATTGCATCTGAAATGAGGACCGCGAAATTTGCGCCACAACAACGTCAACGTCGTAACTATTTCCGGCCAGAAAGGGTCGCTGAAAGTCCGATTCGGCGTGCCGGATGGGAATCAGATATTTGTTTTCTTTAAACCACTCGTTCCACGAATAGCCCGCTTTTTGGATAAAAA
>JAYTMU010000154.1:0-26254 GCA_043728195.1 Bdellovibrionales bacterium | reverse complement strand
CACTACTCTTATCTTCGGCCTGACAAATCAATGTTAAACTTAAAATCGAAACCATCGAAATCCATTTCATACTATCTCCTTCTTGGTAGATCCTGTAATAGTGAATAACTTCATCTTTTTTGTAAAGTCCGAACTAGACTCTGAAGGAACGGCGTACCCTTGGAATCAAAATCTAGGTGTTTCTGGAGTTCCATCCCGGATGGTCGTTAAGATTCGTTAAAAATGGGGTTCCAAATGCGATATATCACGACTGGATTTCGGTTTAGCTAGCTCTTATCTTGGTAATAGGCGCCGAAGATTTATCTTCCTTTTTAGGCAAAAATCTGGTTTTATCAGGACTCAATAGTCCGTTCTGTCAGGTTCTAAAGGTTCTCTTTGGTCTCCGCGAATGGCCCCCAAGCTTTCATAGGAGGCACTTATGGGAAAAAAAATATACGTAGGCAATTTGTCCTACGCAGTCGATTCAACAGCTTTACAAGATATGTTCTCTGAGTTCGGCACTGTCGAATCAGCTAACGTTATCATGGACCGTGATTCTGGTCGTAGCAAAGGTTTCGGATTCGTAGAGATGGGTTCTGATGAAGCAGCTCAAACTGCAATTCAAAAATTAAACGGACAAGAAATGTCTGGACGCGCTTTAAACGTTTCTGAAGCTAAGCCTCAAGAGCCTCGCTCTGGTGGCGGTGGCGGACGCGGCGGTGGCGGCGGACGTGGTGGCGGCGGCGGTGGCGGCGGATTCTCTAAGCGTTACTAAGCTTTAAGAATTTAACGTTCTACTTACGAAATTTCAAAAAGGGCCAAGATTCTATCTTGGCCCTTTTTTTTGTTAAAAACCCAAATTGAAGTTTTCGTAAGCGCATCCAATCCCTAGTCTGTGACAATGGCTTAGCGGCAAAAAAGTTATGAATCGATCGAACGCGAATAGATATGCACTACTTGACCCCAAGATTTTCAAACATCTGCTCTGGTGTGCCCACCGTAGCGAATAAGTATCCCACATACTGCGGCCAACGTGAGTTTGCAACTTCGACTTTTAAAGACGGATAGTCATTTGGAAAATGTTTTTTGAATTCTTCATTGAATTGCTTTCGAACTTCAATTGGGGCTGTAGCAACTGCTTTTAATTGGGAAACATATTTGGGATCCCCTGCCCATGCTTTCCTGACGTGTCTCCAGCGGCAATTTGATGGGGATTTTAAAATCGATTCATATTTTAAAAAATATTCTTTCAACTCATTTCCTAGTAATGGCCTAAGCATCAAAATACCGGCACCTGATTCATAGATAGCAGCGCAGAAACCCGGTCCCGAACTTACCTGTGTTAATTGATTAAATACATGCGGATCAAGCATCAGGGTGCCCACAGCTTTACCTAGCGACAAAAAATACAGCTTGGCTTTATCAGTAAAAACCGTATCTACTTTAAATTTAAATGGAATTCCCTGAATTTTAGCAAATTGTGAAGCAAGCTTGAATATGGCGTTGCTACTGATGGCTCCAATCAATGTTTCAGTAGAGTGGAGCAAGCGCGCCAAATGAACCACTTCATCGAATGCTGTTTTCATATTTTTTTCCTGAACACCTTTAATTAACCTAAGTTTGGACCAGTCATATAAGGCGATAAATTTTGGAATCGGATATTTTGTAAAATCAAATTCATCCATATGTGCCAATGGACTGTTTTCTTCGATATCCCACATGTCATATTTTTTAATTTCATTAAACCAAGAGAAATCCACAGACTTTAGATCTATCTCTGCTGCCTTTTTAATGTAGTCCGATCCGAACTCATTAACTTTTTCTATAACGCCTGCTGGAATAGAAATTTTTGTAATTTTAGTCGAGCCCAGTGACGCAAGATATTTTTCGAATGCCTTCTTAGAATTCGCGTCATTAACTACATCGACCCAATCTAGCCTCTGGTTTAAGTAAGGTCCAGCATCTTGGCCCGTTCGAATAGGAAACATAAACAGTGAAGAATTTTCGTTAATTTCTTTTTGCAACGCAAGTATTTTGGGTATGTATTTTTTAATTGCGACTTTTCTTTGTGCTACGCGTGACTTAATTACTTCCTCAAAGCTTGGATTCTCTTGGCGCTTTGAAGACTGTGCAATCGTAATCTCAGCAGCTAAAACGATAAAAAAGAGAAAAATCAATCTATTAGAATATTTTTTCATAACAATAGTATCAAATAAGTTATCCTTTAATTCAAGCTTGTTGGGTCTAGAGTTTTTAAAACATTTTGAAGCCTCAGTCCGGATCCTAATCAAATATTGGGAAACATGAACCTAAAGTTAATTTTATTTCGAGAAATAGGTACAAATACGATCGCTACTGAAAGTCTTCCGCGCATATTCAAGCGGGATGATACTTGGTCTCGGTTCAGCAAGTTTATTAATTCTTTTGGTGCTGACTTTAAATGCTTCGCTTTACGAGAAGTTCACCTCTAAACCATGCAATCGGGGACCAGTCCCCGAACCCCAGCTTCCACTGCCATCGTGGCAGTGGAAGTGGAAGTGTATGACACTCAAAAATTATTAACGAAATCACCACAAAAAAAATAATTCTTTCCGTAATACGGTTTGGACCCGAATTGTTTGTCACATCTTTCTCCCTATGTTTGCCGTTGGCATAGTGTTCCAACGGTAAACATCGGGAGAAGGAACTCTCATGTATCTATCCAGAACAATCTAAGACTGGATTCAACTTACAGATCCAGAAAGCTTCAGTGCCTTACTTTACACTTTGCCGATAAGTTATTCTGAAAACACACAGACCACTTTTGAAAAACCTCATCTGCAGTATCTGAAACCTGATAATGGCTTAAAGAATCTAACTTTAAATCTTGAACTCCGCATGATCTGATTAGCTGGAAAAGGCTTAGGTCATTTCGCACATTTAAACTGATTCCGTGACTGGTGATACCTTCGTGAACCTGAATTCCGCAAAAAGAAATTTTACCGGCTTCGGTGTATACGCCTGCGCCATTTAAATCTATTTTTGCAGAAATTCCATATGCTTTAAGTAAGTCTTGGGTGGCTAATAACAAAAGATAGACGTAATCACGCACCCCTAATTTAAAAAATTTTAAATTAAGAATAGGATAAATCACCAGCTGACCTTCTGAATGCACGGTTGCAAGGCCCCCACGTGAACTCCGCACTGTGGGGATGTTAGCTGCATTTCTATTTAGTATAAGCTCTGTGGACTCGTCGGCCCTGTGACCCAATGTGATCACTGCTGGGTGTTGCAATCCTAACACAGAGATTTGATTTCTAGATTTTGCTAATTTGCCTAATGCTAACTGAATCAGGATAGATTTATTGTAATCGATGACTCCTAAATACGAGGCTTCAAAGTCGAAGTGCTTTTTTCGCAACTGTTCCGCATTTAGATCACTGGCTAACTGATTATTGATACAATTCAACTCGGTCATTTTCTTTAAATCCTGCTCCGGAATGAATAACACTGACGGCACCATCTTGTCCAAAGTAACTTACGACTTCTAACGTCCCTTTGGCCTGACCAGAAACCTTACCAATATGGTAGCCAATTTCAGGGTCGTAAATCTCACTTCCGTCCTCAACGACCTTAAGAATATCACCAACTTGCACCCCAGATATACGGCCAACGTTTAAGTAAATTTTCTCACCCCTTAAAGCAGCTATGCGGCCTTCCCAGATAACCACATTCATTGAATCAATCAGCTGCGGCGTAAAATCTAGGAAAGCATCCTTAATTAAAATAGTAACAAGCTCTGGATTATTAATAAAAAATGAATCAGATGATACGCGCTCGGCAATCCGGGTGCTTTCATCTTCGATCGCTACCGTCTTTACGGTGTGAAATATTTCTTTGCCTGACCGGATATTAAATATACGAAGTCTTACCACCGCTTCAAAGGTGGTTTTTAAATTTCGAACAATTCCTACCTTATCAGTTTGCTTTTTAATGCGTAGATCAATTATTTTTCCTTCAACTAATGTGCTCACACCAACATTTTGCGAATCTTTCGCAATTTTTGCTAAATCATAATCTCCGCCTGACATGTACTTCGTTACATCAACTTTAAGCTGATTTGAATCAAGCGCGATAATTTCATCTGATCTGTTTAGCTCATCCATAAACGCTTCGCGAGCTTTCAATCTAGCTGCTTCTGGTCGATCCGCACCGATATCGACAAATGGTAAAACAACAATTCTTTTTTTAGGACCCTTTTCCTCAAGTCTTGCCTTGAAGTCGACATCTTTAATTTGTCTTTTAAGCACCGGAGCTTCAGCTATAACTTCAGTGGGCCCGGCTGGTTTTACACGGTTTCCCGAGCAGCCAAATCCGATGAATGCCATTATCAAGTAAGTAAATGCGATCACATTTTTAGTCATGAAAACTCCTGCGCCAAAATGACATGATAATCCGTTAAGCTCTTAGCATAACCTAGAATTAAACTTCGATAAAGTCAGTGCGACCAAATAGCTGCCGAGCACCTTCAAAAAACTGGTCCGAGATCTCGATCTGATGAGGCTTTTCAGCAAATATTTCGATGTCTTGGCCCTCGATGTTCATGACTAACCGGACGTTTGTCGCACCCTTACATTCAGTTAATAATCCGTCTAATTTATCATAATCTTCTAGCGCAATTTTATCTAAACGCACAGATATGCGTTTCGTTTTTTTTAAGACATCATCAAACAAAGCAAAACTATCGGCCATAATTTTTGCGTTGCCATTTTCTACTTCTAAACCGCCGCCGATCAGCAGGGGTTTTTCTTCTTTTAGTAATTCCTGATACCGTGCAAACGTGTCTGGGAAAATAACTAATTCAGAACTACCGGTTAAATCCTCTACTTTAGCAAACGCCATTCGCGTTCCCTTTTTAGTTACCAGTTCTTTGTAATCAGTAATTAATCCCGCGACGATTACGCGTTTTTGATTTTTCTTTTCGCCCCACTTGGGCTTTCCAAGATCTGCAATTTTTTGTAGTTCCTCTGGTGACATCAACGTTGGTAATTCAGATACCGTGCACGAAGTCCAAATTTTTGCGAAATTCTCAAATCCCCGTAGTGGATGATCACTTAAGTAAAATCCCAAAATTTCTTTTTCGAAAGACAACGACTGAACGCGGCTCCAGCTTTTAACTTGCGGCAAAGTGACAACAGTCTCTTCTGGTGCGCTCATTTCAAATAGGGAAACCTGACCAGACTCTTTGTCTTTCTGATGCTCGACAGCGCGGTCTAGGAACTGTGAATACCCACTCATTAACTGGGCCCGGTGATAACCAAACTGATCAAAAGCACCGGCTTTGATCAGTCCTTCGATCACACGTTTATTCACAAGTCTTAGATCAACTTGATTAAAAAAATCTTCTAACGTATTAAATTTTTTATCGGGGGATTTTTCACGAGCATTAATAATAGCTTCTACTGCTGACTCCCCAACACCCTTAATCGCACCTAAGCCAAAATAAATGTCATCTTTTTTAACGGTAAATAAATACTCAGAAAAATTCACATCCGGCGTGTGTACTTTTAATCCCCGCTTTTGCGCATCTTTAACGTACTTTACGACTTTATCCGTATCACCGACCTCAGTTGACAACAACGCTGCAAAAAATTCGGCCGGATAAAAATGTTTAATCCAAGCCGTTTGTGCGGTAATTACTGAATACGCTGCTGCATGGGATTTATTAAATCCGTAGTCAGCGAACTTAAACATCAGTTCAAATAGTTCTTCGGATTTCTTCTTATCGTGTCCGCGAGCACTTGCTCCATTTAAAAAACGTTCGCGCTGTTGATCCATTTCCGATTTAATTTTTTTACCCATGGCTCTACGAAGTAAATCGGCTTCGCCTAAGCTGTAACCGGCAATAGCTGAAGCTATTCCCATCACTTGCTCTTGATAAACCATAATGCCGTATGTTTCTTCTAAAACATTTTTTGTTTCTGGAAGAATGTATTCAACTGGGCTTTCGCCATTTTTTCGTTTAGCAAATTCAGGAATATTTGCCATAGGACCTGGGCGGTACAGCGACGTGATTGCCGTGATATCACCAAATTTAGATGGCTTAATCTTTCGGGTCGCATCACTAATGCCTTCACCTTCAAACTGAAAAACTCCAGCAGTATCTCCACGAGATAATAGTTCATAGATTTTTGGATCATCAATCGAGATATCTTTTTCTTTTACAGTGATGCCGCGATTTTTGAAAACTAGTTTTAAAGCATAATGAATATGCGTCAGCGTCTTTAAGCCCAAGAAATCGAATTTAATTAAACCGATTTTTTCCGCGTGCTTCATGTCGTACTGAACAACATTTTCGTCTTCAGCACCTCTGTACATGGGCGCATGCTTCACCAAGCTGCCATCGGCAATGATCACGCCAGCTGCATGAATTCCTGCATGCCGAACAAGGCCCTCAACTTTTAAAGCTAAATCCATCAACGTACCAACAGTAGGATTTGATTCCATCATTTCACGGATACGGGGCTCTAATTCTAGCGACTCCGAAAGGGTAACCCCAAGTTTATCGGGAATTAATTTGGAAACTAAATCCACTTCACCAAAAGTTAAACCTAGCACGCGGCCGACATCTTTTATGGCAGCACGCGATTGTAGCTTTCCGTATGTAATAATTTGCGAAACCGATTCAGCACCGTATTTTTCAGTTACGTACTGAATAACTTCTTGTCGGCGCTCCTGGCAAAAGTCGATATCAAAATCGGGCATCGACACCCGCTCGGGATTTAAAAATCGCTCGAAAAGTAAAAAGTGAGGTATCGGATCTAAATCCGTGATCTTCAAGCAAAATGCGACAATAGACCCCGCCCCAGAACCCCGCCCTGGACCTACCGGAATATCACGGTTTTTAGCCCACATGATAAAATCTTGAACAATTAAAAAGTAGCCGTTAAAGCCCATGCGGTCGATCACTGACAATTCATATTCTAAGCGCTTTTGATATTCTGCTTTTCGATCAACGGATAAAATAATATTTTTTTCAGCCATTTCCTGAAAACGTTCCGCAAGCCCAATGTCACCGCGGTAAAGCATTTCTTCTTTTACCGTTCGGCCCTCTGTCGTTGGAAAGCTAGGTAAATGGTATATGGCTTTGCCACTAGCATCTTTTAATTTAAATTTTACATCACAACGTTCGGCAATTTTTAAAGTGTTTTCAATAGCCTGCGGAGCGGCTTTAAACAGATTCTGCATCTTTTCAGCAGATTTAAAATAAAAATCAGAACTTCCTAACGTGTACCTTGAATCATCCGACAACGTCTTGTTCGAACCGATACAAACTAAAACTTCCTGTGCTATCTGATCGTCCTGAGTTAAATAGTGCACGTCGTTCGTTGCGACTAATTCGGTCTTAGTAATTCCAGCCGCTTCAATCAAAAACTCATTGATCGATTTCCATTCCGGCCGCGTGGCACACATTTCAATATACAACCTATCGTTAAAAATTTCTTTTAAATCTTTAATTTTTTTTAAGGCAGAATCTGGCCCTTCTTTTAAAAAGGTGTCGACAACTTCACCGCGAAAACCGCCAGTTAAACAAATCAAATTAGGATGATGTTTTTTGATTGATTCATAATCGATGCGCGGCTTCCAGTAAAAACCTTCCTGGTAACCAATAGTACTTAGCTGGCACAGGTTTTGGTACCCATCAAAATTTTGCGCTAAAAACACTAAGCGCTTAGGACCAAGAGCAACCTCGGCGTAGCGTTGATTAGGATCCTGTTTTTTCTCTAATCGCGAATTTGGTGCTATGTACGCATCAAGCCCAAGAATAGGCTTTACGCCTTGATCCATGCAGGCAAAATAAAACTCGATGGCACCAAACATATTGCCGTTATCCGTAAGTGCTACCGCAGGCATCTTGTATTCAGCAGCTTTTTTTGCAAGACCTTTCAATCTGCACGCAGCTTCTAATAGCGAATATTCAGAGTGTACATGCAGGTGAACAAAACTCATGATTTACCTATTCCCATTCAATTGTAGCCGGAGGCTTACTTGTAATGTCATAAACCACACGGTTAATCCCGCGCACTTGGTTTGTAATTCGATTTGAAACTAAACGTAGGAAAGTAGCATCAAAATCAAACCAATCAGCTGTCATACCATCAACCGAGGTCACAGCACGAAGAGCTAACACAAATTCATATGTTCTAGCATCACCTTGCACACCAACGGTTTGCACCGGAAGCAGTACACAGAATGCCTGCCAGATCTTAGCATACAAATCGTGTTCCCGAAGCGCATTTATGAAAATGTGATCTGCTTTTTTTAAAATTTCTATTTTTTGTTTTGTAACATCTCCAATAATACGAATAGCTAGGCCTGGACCGGGAAAGGGATGCCGATCAATAAAATTAGCGGCTAAACCTAAGTCAGCGCCTAACTTGCGTACCTCATCTTTAAACAAATGGCGTACGGGTTCTACCAACTTTAATTTCATTTTCTCGGGAAGGCCACCAACATTGTGATGCGATTTTATAGTAACGCTGCCGCCAAGCGAAGAAACACTTTCGATCACATCAGGGTATAACGTACCTTGGGCTAAATAATGAATTTTATCTTTAAATGCCAAAAGCTCTTTATTTAAAGTCATTTCAAAGACATCAATAAATAGTTTACCAATAATTTTTCGCTTTTTTTCTGGATCACTGATTCCAGCTAGCTCTTTTAAGAATAACTCTTCAGCATCTATGCCAATGACATTCAAACCAATTTTTTTGTATGATGCCATGACCGCATCGAATTCGCCTTCACGTAAAAGGCCATTATCAATAAATAAACAGTGCACGCGTTCAGCGCCCAAAGTTTTCGTCAGTAATGTTGCAACAACCGACGAATCAACACCGCCGCTTAAAGCGCACAGCACGTGCCCTTCGCTATCGACTTTTGCTAAAATATCCTTTTTTGATGCTAATAAAATTTCATCACGCATCCACGTGGCTTTGGCGCCAGTCCATGAAGCAAACTGATTTAAAACGTCCTTGCCGTATTCTGAGTGCGAAACTTCCGGGTGGTACTGCAGCGCCCAGTACCTTTCAGAAAAAAACCCAGCGATGTGCTGTTCTGATTTTAATAACGCATCTGATCCCGGTGGTATTTTTGAAACCACATCACCGTGACTCATCCAAATCTTATGTTTCTTTGGCCATGGCATATTTAATTTATTGTGTGCAGCACTTTCCCACTCAATTTCTGTAAGGCCATATTCTTTCGTAGTCCCCGCCACGACAGAACCGCCTAGTTGATTGGCTAGCAGTTGCATACCGTAGCAAATTCCAAGTACTGGGGCGCATTCCAAAAGCTCTTTCACATCACGCTTTGGGCTTTTCTCGTCGTAAACGGAATTGGGTCCACCGCTTAAAATGATTCCATCAGGATTAAATTTTTTAATTGATTCTAAACTTTCATGATAGGGAAAAATCTCAGAGTAATATCCTAAATCGCGTAGCCTTCTAGCAATCAACATTGTTACTTGCGAGCCAAAATCTAAAATAAGAAAGCCATTTTTTTTAGTCGACATTACTCTAACCTGTAGTTGGGCGCTTCTTTAGTTATACTAACATCATGCACATGAGATTCTTTTAATCCCTGCCCGGTGATCTGCACAAACTGCGCTTTGGCTTGCAACTCATCAATATTTTTAGCGCCTAAATAACCCATGCCTGATTTTAAACCGCCAATAAGCTGATGAATAATTCCTGAAGCGCTTCCCTTGTACGGAACCTTTCCTTCAATTCCTTCAGGCACAAGTTTATCCAGTTCACTTGTGTCCATTTGCCCGTAGCGATCCTTTGATCCCTTCATCATGGCTTCGATTGATCCCATACCGCGGTACATTTTATAGGTACGGCCTTGATACAAAATCGTTTCACCCGGGGCCTCTTCAGCGCCAGCTAAAAGATTTCCGATCATGACAGTATTTGCACCAAGTGCTAAAGCCTTAGTGATATCGCCAGAGAATTTAATGCCGCCATCAGCTATAATCGTTTTCTGTAATTTTTTTGCAGCTGCCGCACATTTCATGATGGCAGAAATTTGCGGAACGCCAACACCAGCGATGACTCGCGTCGTGCAAATACTTCCTGGGCCCACACCAACTTTGACAACGTCGGCTCCATGCTTGATTAATTCTTCGGTTCCTGATGCTGTTACGACGTTACCAGCAACTAAGATCACGTCTTTAAATTTATTTTTCACATAATTAACAGTCTCAATCACATTCTTCGAATGGCCGTGCGCTGTATCAACACAAATGACATCCGCACCCGACGCCACCAAAGCTTCGGCACGATCATACGTATCAGGCCCTACGCCAATAGCTGCACCAACAACCAAGCGGCCCTTAGCATCTTTTGTAGCGCGCGGAAAAGCTTCGGCTTTTTCAATGTCTTTTATGGTGATAAGACCCTTTAGTTGTCCGGCTTTATCTATAACTGGCAATTTTTCAATGCGGTGCTGTTGCAATATTTTCTTAGCTTGATCTAAAGTCGTACCTTCATGAGTGGTGACCAAATTTTCTTTGGTCATTAAATTTCTAATCGGCTGATTGATGTTTGTTTCAAAACGTAAATCGCGGTTGGTAAGAATTCCAACAAGCTTACCCTGCATCGTTATGGGTACTCCGCTGATCGAATACTTGCTCATGATCTGAATGGCTTCGCTGACATAGTGATCCGGCGATAACGTAATAGGATCTTGAATCATGCCACTTTCGTATTTTTTTACTTTTTCAACTTCAAAAGCCTGATCAGTGACTGAAAAGTTTTTATGTACTATTCCAAGTCCACCATTTTGCGCCATCACACGCGCAATTTTATTTTCCGTGACCGTATCCATCGCGGCCGATATCAGTGGGTTATTTAAATACAGATTTCTAGCAAAAAAGGTTTTTGGAATAATTTCAGTAGGTACAATTTCAGAATATTGCGGCACTAATAAAATATCATCAAAAGTTAATGCCAACTCAAAGCTTGGTTTTGAATCCATAGTATTCCTCTCGAAATTACAGTTCGAATTTTCTTAATTGTAGCTCTATTTATACCACGATTGGTACAGAAGGTAATTGTCGGCTGACTGTTCCAAAAATTTAATTTCATCAGCATTTAGCGGGCGCACCCACTTAGCAGGACGGCCCATAATTAAAGATTGTGGAGGAAATTTTTTGCCTTCCGTAACTAGGCTACCTGCACCGACAACAGACTGCGCGCCGATCTCGACATCATCCATTAAGATCGAGCCCATACCAATTAAGCAGCCGTTGCCTACTTTACAGCCATGCAAAATCACGTTGTGCCCAATAGTCACGCGGTCGCCAACAACGCACGCATATTTTCCAAAAGTGCCATGTAAAACAGATCCATCTTGAATGTTCGTCTCAAACCCAATGTGAATGGGCATCACATCGCCGCGAAGTGTGGTATTAAACCAAACCGAAGACTTTGCTCCGATGACCACATCACCAATGATTTTGGCTCCGTCAGCTACAAAAACATCACTATCTAAAGTTGGGGTTTTACCCCGGGCAGAAATTAAAGGCACAGTTACATCAAGTACGTGTGGTGACGCTGTAACGCTGCCGGGTTTTCATTTAAGCCCTTAGCAATCCCAACAATTTCAGCGCTCATTAATTTGGATTTATCGATATACGATTTTGTTGCATAAATAGGAATTTTTAAGTGAATACAAAGACTCATCACTTCGTCGGCTTTAAATTTCATGCTTTGATAAATCGGATGTTTCGCCATGTAAATTCGAACCAATTGGTGCACGCCTTTGATCTCAACGAATACGCAGCGCTCAATACCAATATCTAGACTAGCTAATAGTTTTTCTGAAAACGTATGCAACGATAAGGGGACTGCTGAATGCGATGACTGTGTCAGTGCCGCACCGGCTTCAAGTTGATTGATTGCCACTGGCAAAACGTATTCGCCAGATTCATCTTTTAAAATCAAAAATGGCCTTGCAGCTTCGTTAGTTAAGGATAAACCGTAGGGCTTTAACAAAATTAATTCTTTATCATCAAAATCAACACGCTCGTCTTGTGCTTTTAGAAATAAGAAATCGGGCTTAATCATTGGACTAATTCCCCGCGCATATTGTTTGGAAACGCTTGTGTAATTTTAACCGGAACAGTTTGACCCACTAAGCTTTCCGAACCCAAAAAATGCACTGATTTATTCTGTGTGCTACGCCCATAAAGCTTACCTTGCTCGTTCATTTTTTCTACAAGCACGTGCATGGTTTGTCCTTCGTATTTTTTCACCAAGGCAAACGCCATTTTTTCATGAGCATCAAATAACCGATTAAGACGTTCGTTTTTGATGGCTTCAGGTAAATGCCCGTCCATTTTAGCAGCTTTCGTCAGCGGCCTTGAAGAATACATATACGCGTAAATTGTTTCAAACTGCAGCTCTTCTACTAGGGAGACTGTCTGCAAAAATTCGTCTTCAGTTTCGCCAGGAAAACCAACTATGATATCAGAAGATAGAACTAAATTTGGAATCAGCGTTTTCATCGTCTTTATTTTATTTATATACTCTTCACGTGTGTAGCCGCGGTTCATAAGTTCTAAAATGCGGCTGCTACCGCTTTGAAATGGCAAGTGCACGTACTCGCAAATTTTACTTTGGTTATCAGCCATCACGCGCATTAGCTTTTCATTGAAATCTTTCGGGTGTGAAGTCGTGTAGCGAATGCGTTCGATATCTGTTTCTTTCGCAACTTTTTCTAGTAAGTCTGCAAAATCAGCTTCGCCCTCTGAATTGTAAGAATTAACGTTTTGTCCAAGAAGTGTAACTTCTTTAGCACCGCGCTTAACTAAACTGCGAACGTCCAATAAAATATGTGACAGCGGTCGCGATTTTTCGCGGCCCCTAGTAAAAGGAACAATGCAAAACGAACAAAAATTATCGCAGCCCTTCGTGATATTTACAAACGTCGACACACCCGGATTTCGCACCAAGGTTTCTATATGGTAAGGTGCCCGGTGTTCAACGCGCGCATTGATCACGCGCTCGTTTTTTAAATACACATCAGCAATTATCTGCGGAAGTAAATCGATCGTGTCAGTGCCAAAAACAAAGTCAATCATCGGCTGCGTTTTAATTAAATTTTCTTTTTCCTGTTGGCCTACGCAGCCACCAACGCCAATTCGTAAGTTTGGGTTTTTCTCTTTTAATTTTCTGTAGGATCCAACTTCCGAATAAACTTTATGAACGGGCTTTTCGCGGATCGAACACGCATTGATAATAATAACAGTAGCTTCCTGCGGAGTTGGCACCACTGAAAAATTTGCCATTTCTAGTAAACTGTACATGCGTTCGGTATCGTTCACATTCATCTGACAGCCGTATGTCGAAATGTATACGCCGCGCCCAAGGCCAATATCCTGATTTATTTGCGGCCTAACCATAAAGATTTCTGCTGGGATTTGTGCGGATTGGTCGGTCAAAATTAAATCTTCACTCATATGGTTGTTTAGTTCCTAACAGTGCCTAACGGTCGTTTTTGATTGTTAACTGATGTAACTTTGAGTTATAGAAACAACTTGAATTTCAGTCAACACATGGTCATTTTCCAGGGAAATTAAGAATGAATTCGCGCAAAAAAGAGTCTAAAAAATGGAGTAACCTGCCACCAGAGTTCGCTAATCAAATAAAAACTGTGTTTGAAGACAACTTTCGCACACATCTGACTGAAAAAACTATACGGGTCGAGGGCCGTATCTACACGACCGAGATACTGCTGCGCGTTGGTGTGCGCCGAAAAGGCGAGCTCCGCTACCATAATTTTGAAGTTTCGTTAGATCATTCGTCGCTTTTGCAAAATACAATCCCCCAAATTCATTTAGCGGTAGATGCCATAGCTAGCTTAATGATCGAATTTTTTGAAAATGAAGAAACGCATGAATTACCATACTTGTGGCGGGAAATTCCTTTTGAAAAGCAAAAAATTTGGGTTCAATTTACGACCGAAAATCCTGATCTTGAAAAAGAAGCTAATAAACTTTTAGGCATCGCTGAAAATAGCCTGATTAATGAGGACCCTGACATTGATGAAGAGCTTCTAGACCTTGCTCCGCCGACTCCGCAAATGTTTAAAGGGAAAAAGAAAAAAGACGATTTGCACTAGTCAGTTGGTACTTACTTTCGCGAACCTGCACCTTCAGTTAAATTTGATGATTTCTTACCACCCGAATACAATCCTTCGTAGGTTTTTAGTAACGAAATAATTTGCGGCCGGGCCACCGCGCATGTTTGCTGAATATCATTTCTAATTTTTTCTGAGTTTTTTCTATTTGAACCATTGGCGTTTTTACTTATCATGCGGTTTTGGGATAAACCTTTTTCATCACATAGTCTTAGGGAATCAGTTACTAATTTTCTTAGCATTGAGGGCGCAACGATCACTAAACTTAGCGCATTTTCGCTGTACCGTTCACTATTCGTTTTCTCTTTGCACCGTAAAGTTGCGGACACCGTATTAGCAATACAAACGGGCTTTGCATCTTTCAGACAGCTACGTAAATCCTTGTTATTTTTTGCTTCTTTACACGACGAACCTTCATAGCCAAAAATCAAGGGGTTACAAAGCACCTGTGCAGATTCGCATTTAAATTTGTCTACATTTAAATAATCGCGCAGTTGGCTATCGTTGGGTAACTGCCGCGGCGCCTGACAAACAGCCCCTTGAATTACAAATCCAGCATAAAGACACGCCGAGGAATCATCCGCACGGGCCGCTTTTATCTTCGTGGGTGCTGTCTGCGAAGTTGATGCTATCTGCGATTTTTCAATCGTACCACCAGTGATTCTTTGAAATATAGACTCTTGGTTGTACATCATTGTGCTAATCGATGATAAAACACCATGCTTCTTTGCCTCGGCAATTAATTCAAGTTTCGTTTGAGTAAATTGGCTATTCAGTGCCAGCTGTTCCGATCCGCTACGGCGCCCTTGTAGGCGATGTGCTTCAGCTATTAAATTTGATAAGGCAGAGGTTGCATACTTGATATTTCCAGTTTTTTTAAACATTAAAGCGTTCTCTTGGCTGGCACCAGTCCACGTTGTCGATTTACTTTCAGTAGTACGGACCGAATCTCTAAAATCCGATTCTGATGCGGCAAAACAGGATGTGAGGAAAAAGGATGTCAAAATTGGAATTACCTTTAAGGATGGGTTCTGTGAAAGCAGCTCAGCTGTTCCATTTAAGCCAGCTAAAATCACTTGAAGTTCACGTAGTAGTTGCCGCTGTTCATTCAGCTTTAACTTTGTAAAGCCTTTATCGATCCAAGCGGTCGACACCTCATCGTGCGTGTCTAAAAATTGCGGTGACAGTTCAGGTGTAAAGCCTTCTTTGCTATCAGCGCTGCAATAAAAACCTAAAATAAGAATTAAAAAAAAGCCTACATACGTTTTCATATGTAGGCTTTTCGGTATTATCACAGTCATTGATTAACGAACTTAAACTAAGGTCTGGTCTAGAAGTCCCCGTCATCATCCATTCCTGGCGCTTCGCCAATACCGCGGATTTCGTCAGTGAAAGATTGCACTTCTTCGTCTGATTCGGACTCGTTTAGTGCTGATTCATCAATTTCTAGTTCCTGTATTACAGATAAGAAATCTTTTTCTGTTTTTAAATCCTTTTTGATTACTTCGACAAATTTATCTGGGTATCTAGCCATTAAATCTTCGACATACTTTTCTAATTTTCCGTCGATTAGGATATGCTTACGCGTTTGAATTTTCTTCCATAAAAGCAAATAGTGGTAACGACAGTATCCATCCACGTTAGAAATTTGATCACAGTCACGCACTTTGCAAAGTCTACGGCCTTCAGAATCGGTCAGATAAATTTCTTCATCTTTTTCTTCAGTTTCCGTATCTTCAATTTCTAGATCGTTAATATCGATGTCTTCTTCTTCAACGGCTTTAAGGTCTTCTTCGTATTCAGCAATTTCACTTTCGCCAAATTCATCGCCAACGATATCGTCTTCGAAGTCTTCTTCCTTTTTCTCGACTTTTTTGCCTTTGTTTTTTGCCTTTGCGTCAACCTTTGGGGTTTTTGCTACTGGCTTTACAACTGGCTTAGTGACAACCACGCTATTTGCTTTTGCGTTATTTACGACAACAGCTTTCGTATCTGCGGGCTTTTTGCCTTTTGAAACAACTGCTATCTTTTTATCTTTTAATGGTTTTAAGTCTACTTTTTTAGCTACCGGCTTTGCTTTTGGTGCTGAAGCTGCTTTTTTAGCTTTAACTTCAGGCTTTTTAGCCGGTTTCTTGTTATCTTTTTTAGCACTTTTTGATTTTACTGCTTGTTTTGATTTTGCCATATGAATTACCCTTGTTGGATTCAAAGCAAAGTGTCAATAGCTATTTAAAATAAAAGTTTTTGTGTTACTGTTGCTATCTATAAAATCAAAAAATGTTAATCAGGAGATCACATGGAAAAAGTCGTTTTAGTCGCAGCGTCTCGTACACCGGTCGGTAGCTTTCAAGGTACGTTAGCAGCTGTGCCTGCTCCGAAATTGGGATCCATCGCAATTAAATCTATTCTACAAGAATCTGGCATCAACGCGAACGAAATTGATGAACTTATTTTCGGCGAAGTGTTAACTGCTGGCGTAGGCCAAGCACCTGCTAGGCAAGCAGCATTGGGCGCAGGGCTTTCTAACTCGACACCGTGTTTAACAATCAACAAAGTCTGTGGCTCAGGTTTAAAAGCTGTAATGTTAGCAAGTGATTCCATTCGCTTAGGACAATCGCGCATTGTCATTGCCGGCGGTCAAGAAAGTATGTCGTTAGCTCCACATTTATTAGAAAATTCACGCACTGGTTTTCGCATGGGTTCAGTTAATTTAGTCGATTCAATGGTGAAAGATGGTTTGTGGGATCCCTACAATAACTTTCACATGGGAAATGCCGCAGAACTTTGCTCTAAAGAATATGCGTTTACCCGCGAAGCCCAAGATCAATTTGCAATTGATTCCTATAAAAAAGCGCAAAAAGCGATTAGTGAAGGCAAATTTAAAAATGAAATTGTCAGCGTCGTAATCGAAGGTAAAAAAGGTTCTGTTACGGTCGACACAGATGAAGAACCAGGTAAAGCGATGTTTGATAAAATGCCAAGTTTGAAGCCTGTTTTTGAAAAAGATGGCACTATCACCGCTGCAAACGCGTCGAAGTTAAATGACGGTGCGGCTGCAATCTTGTTAATGAGTGAAACCGAAGCGAAGAAACGCGGACTAAAACCTTTGGCAACAGTTGTGTCTTATGCAACTTTTGCACACGATCCAAAGTTTTTTACAACAGCTCCGGTTGGTGCAATTAAAAAATCACTTGAGGCCGTTTCATTGAAAATTTCAGATATTGATTTATACGAAATTAATGAGGCTTTCGCGAACGTCACGATGGCTGCGCAAAAGACGTTGGAAATTCCTGCAGAACGCACCAACGTTCACGGTGGCGCTATTGCAATTGGTCACCCAATTGGCGCTAGCGGCGCGCGAATTCTGACAACACTAGTGCATGCGCTACAAACCCATAACTTAAGACGTGGCCTGGCAACACTTTGTATTGGTGGCGGCGAAGCTGTGTCACTAATTATCGAAAAATATCAAAACTAGGATTTTACTATTATGTCAAAAAAAGTTTTCTCAGACGCTCGCTCGGCTTTGCAAGATGTGAAAGATAATATGACTTACCTAGTAGGTGGTTTTGGCCTGTGCGGAATTCCTGAAAATTGCATCGAAGCGTTACGGGACTCGGGCGTAAAAAATATCACGTGCGTCTCTAATAATGCTGGCGTTGATGATTTCGGCTTAGGATTACTGCTACAAACACGCCAGATAAAAAAAATGATGTCGTCCTATGTCGGAGAAAATGCGACTTTTGAAAAACAGTACATGTCAGGTGAATTAGAACTTGAATTCTGTCCACAAGGAACTTTAGCGGAACGGTTACGTGCTGGCGGTGCCGGAATTCCGGGGTTTTATACTCCGACTGGCGTGGGAACAAAAATCGCTGAAGGAAAAGAAATTCGCCAATTCGACGGACGCGATTTCATTTTAGAAAAAGGCATTGTTGGCGATTTTGCATTTGTGAAAGCCTGGAAAGGCGATAAATTTGGTAATTTAATTTACCGAAAAACCGCTCGTAATTTTAATCCGATGATTGCCACCGCAGGAAAAATTACCGTAGCCGAAGTGGAAGAACTTGTTGAAGTTGGCTCTTTAGATCCGGACCAAGTTCACACACCAGGTGTGTACGTTCAGCGAATTTTTCAGGGTAAGAACTATCAAAAACGAATTGAACAACGTACCGTCAGCAAAGCTACGTAGAATTAGGAAATAAGTTATGCCGTTAACACGCGAACAAATTGCAAAACGAATTGCTGACGAAGTTGAAGATGGATTTACAGTTAATTTAGGTATTGGTATTCCAACGCTGGTTGCGAACTATATACCGAAAACCAAAAGCGTTATGTTACAAAGCGAAAATGGCTTGTTAGGTATGGGACCATTTCCATTTGATGGCTTTGAAGATGCCGACTTGATAAACGCTGGCAAACAGACAATTACAACCTTACCCGGAGCCAGCTTCTTTAACTCGGCCGATAGCTTCGCTATGATTCGCGGTGGTCATATTAACTTAACTGTTTTAGGTGCGATGGAAGTGGATGAAGTCGGAAGCATCGCCAATTGGATGGTTCCAGGAAAAATGGTAAAGGGTATGGGTGGTGCAATGGATTTAGTTGCTGGCGCTAAAAATGTGATCGTGGCCATGCAACACACGGACAAAGAAGGAAATTCAAAACTACGATCTAAATGCACATTGCCTCTGACTGGTGTTCGCTGCATAAAAAAAATAGTTTCTGATTTTGGTGTGATCGAAATTACGCCGAATGGTTTTGTTTTATTAGAATACGCTCCGGATATGACAGCAGAACTTGTCGTAAAAGCTACCGAAGGAAAAATGTCCATTCATCCAGAATGTAAAAAAATGAGTCTTTAAAATATCTAACTCAGTCGATTCAATAGATGCTTCGTTTCTACCAAGTTTCAATTTAGCTTGGAAGCAGCGCCATTCGAAATAGCTTTCAACATCATTGGCAAAACCAGGTCTCAAACGTTGTCTTGCTTTTGCATTGACATGCATTGGCGCTAAAAATAGCCTACCTTCAGACTTTAATCGCAGTTCACCAAGGAGCACTCTATGAGATGTATGCCATATTTTTTAAGCGTCTTTTTATTACCAATCGTTATATTCGCATCCGACGCTATACGAAGCTGGGATAGAAGTGATTTAGCGGTGTTTTCTAAAGACATAGTTCATGGCGAGGCCACAATGGATGGAGTATTTCAGGTAAAGTGCTTACCCGCCGCCGTGATTACAAATCTTCTGCCCGGTGGGCTATCCTTGAAAAATACCGATCTATGTAAGGACGGCTTTCATCCAGCACTATTTTTCTTTGGCGCTCAAAAAAATCTGCGAGCTGTTTCAAAAATTGGATCTATACTGGTTTCCAAACGATATAATGAAAGCATTATGGCAGTATTTTCGGTTGCTTATGAAAATGCAGCTGAGAGATTTCTATACGTAACGCAAATCAAGGTAGATTCAGCTGCTGCATGGATATTTGCCCAACCCTATGGTGGGCTTAATAAAAATATGTCGACGATAAATAGCGAAGTCGGTCAACAAACTATCTATAGTAAAGATAGCAGCAAGCTACTTGCATCAGCAAATTGGGCTGTCTCAGAATCGGCAGACAGAAATAAGCTAGCAGAAAATTTTAATAAAATTGAACAGTATTTTGCCGACAGGGCAATTGCGAAACGTGGCACGGGTTTTACATGCTTTGGCTTTAACTGGAATTTTAAAGTTGGTAAAATAAAATCCAGCCAACTTGAAATGAAATTAGGTGATGAGTATGTATCGGCAGCGCTTTCTGGGACCTACAGCGATAATCTTAGCCTAGAGGATTCTCCATTAGGTTCTTTCTATTCGTCAAATAGCTGGGTCATGCAGTTGCCACTAAGCTGTCCTCAGAATTGAATTTTGCAAATTAACCCGCTACAAGTTGGTAGCTTCCATGACACTTATTCAATAACTGCTTCTTGTGCAAACCGTAAAGGAAGTTTTTCATTTGTAACTTTACGGTATTCTTCTCCGCCAATAACGTGAACGTGAATGGCATTGGTTTTACCATGATCTGCAATGGGTTGACCCAGCGTCAAAATAATTCTTTCACCCGTTTTAGCAATTCCATTTTCAATCAAAAGCTTTTCAACCTGAATTAATATATCTTTTAATGTTTCATATGGCCTTAAATGCAGTGTCTGCAAACCCCAAATAATTTCCAGGCGATTTAAAACATTTAAATCTTTGGTCATCGCAACAATTTGTGCTTTCGGTCGATAGCTTGCAATGATTTGCGCTGTTTTACCGGTACTAGTTAAACACACAATAGCTGAGGCATTTAGTTTCAATGCGGATAACACCGAACTGGCAGCTATTGCGGCTGGTGTGCTGAGCAATTCATTATCCAAAGAAATTTTATAGTAATTTTCTTCGCTTTTTTCTACTTCTAAAATAATCTCGTGCATGGTGCGAATAGCTTTAAATGGATATTTTCCGCTAGCTGATTCGGCAGACAACATCACAGCATCTGTACCATCCAAAATAGCATTTGCTACATCTGTAATTTCAGCTCGCGTTGGACGAGGATTTTCCACCATTGAATCTAGCATTTGCGTAGCTGTGATAACCGGTTTTCCCAATTGATTAGAAAGCTTGATGATGCGCTTTTGTTCGCGTGGTAGTCGACTTTGTCCAATCTCGACTGCTAAATCCCCCCGTGCAACCATTACCACATCACTTAAGCGAATAATTTCATCTAAATTATCTAATGCTTCTAACATTTCAATTTTAGCCACTATTTTGGCTGGGGAATGATGTTTCTCGATTATTTCTCGTAACTGGCGAATGTCTTTAGCGTGACGAACAAAACTTAGTGCCACGTAGTCGACGCCATTTTTTAATCCAAATTCAAGATCTTCTTTGTCTTTAGCAGTTAACGCTTCCACGGGTAAATTAACTCCGGGAAGATTCATGCCCTTTCGGTTTTTTAATATTCCACCGTAAATAACTTTTGCTTCAAGCGATTTTGTACCAACTTGCAAAACTTCAAGTTCAATTAAGCCATCATCAATTAAAATGTGATTTCCTTTTTTACAAGCTATGCACAACTCTTTAAAATCACTGGGTATAAGCCCCTCTTTACCGACAACATCTTCAATAGTAACAGTCACAACCTGGGCCGGCGCTAATGTGATTGATCCTTTTTCGAATAGTCCTACGCGAACCTTGGGGCCTTGCAGATCTTGCAAAATTGTAACGGGCGCTTTTAAATCCACCGAGATTTTTCGTAAACTTTCAATCACCGCAAAATGTTCAGCATGGGTTCCGTGGCTAAAATTAAGCCGGGCCACATTCATCCCTGCTAAAATGGCTTTTTTAAGATTTTCTGGATCCTTCGATGCAGGTCCAATGGTCGCTACTATTTTGGCTCGTCGGTGAAATAACATATGCCTTACAGCGTATAGTTTTAACGGAAGAATGTCCTATTAAAAAATTGTTCTCGGACTTTTTTTAACTCAAGCACTTGCCTTAACCGTTCGGCGTTATCTGATTTGCCAGATTGTTCGCTTGAGGCAACAGAACGCTCCAAGACTTTAGTTTGGATCGTGGTTTGGCTTACAAATTCAGCTTTCCATAAATTTTCAATCGATTTCAGAAATTCAACATATGCAATTTTACGTTCGAAAAAGGTTGAAACATACTTAAGTAACTGGGCTTTTTCCATAAATTCTGATTTTAGTAAAACCGTGTTTGAACGCACTTCCGAAAGTTTGTAGGTCGACAAAATAAACGATTTTAAGTCTAAACCCAAAATAAGATTTTCTCGGCGCTGAATCATTTGATTAGGTTTAGAAATGTAAATTTCATTCAACTTAAACGGCGCTGTATTGCCAGTGACCACAAATGACCCTTTAAGCAAATCGACAGATAAATCTGTAAAATTATTCCACTGTAAAATAGAATTGGGGTTAACCCTAAATGTGGCACTGCCAGCTTGCAGTGGTTCGCTAGAATTCTGTATTTGTGTTAAACATGGGGATATTTTTTTCGTGTAACAAAATTCAGGCACTTCTAAAATCGCAGCATGCGCTGACTGATTTTTTGTGACAAGCAGTCCTAGCAGGAACCAAAACACTTTCATATTACTGCGTACTTTTCTCTAGTCGACTAATTTTTTGTAGCACGTCTTTTTCTTTAGCGAACTCAACTTTAACTAGATTCATTACAGACTCTGCTTCTTTGAAGCGTTTAAGCTTTAGATAGATTCCACTTAGAAGTGCTAAAGATTCTGCCGCCCATTTTGATTCTGGAAACTGACTTACGACAGTTTCGATGTCCTGCAAGCAGCTTTGTTCTTTAAAATTGCCATGGCATGTAACAACAGATTTTTGATAGTAAGCCTCTGCTAGCAGATCAGCGTCGGTCGAATTGTTAATTATTTTGTTTATAATAAATGTCAAAGCCTCCGAATTTGATACTTTTTTTGCTTGCTGCAGTTGAGCGCGGTAAATTTGGTCAAATGAAATTTGTTTTGCACCCTGTACACTTGCAATATCTCGACGGTTTGAAAAATTAGCTGCTTGAAGCGTCAGTGCTTCATTTTTTAGCTTCAACTGGACAACTTGATTTTCCAGAATTTGCACTTTTTGTTTTTCAAAACTAAGTCCTGATAAATGATAGTCAAAAGCAAAAAAAGACGTTGAAAGGCAAAATAGAATTAGCAGCACAGTTATAAAAAAGGGATCTATTTTCTTCATACTAGACTATTCGGCTTTCACTTGACCAAAGTTTAATCGTTTTAATTTGAGACAGTCATATCTAGTGAAACGCCTAATGAACAGTCATCGTTTTTACACCAAATGTTTAATTAGAGTCCTAATGAATTGCGCCAAAGAATGACAACGGAATTAACGTCAGTCTAAACTGCCATTCTATGAATAAAGCTGAACTGATTTCTGCCATCTCTGCGCGTTCGAAACTTACCAAATCGCAAACTGAAAATTGCCTTGATAGCACGTTGGCAGTTATTCAAAAAATGGTTTCAGAGGGCGAAGAAGTTAAACTTGTTGGCTTCGGCACATTTTGTAAAACCACTCGAAAACCTAAAACCGGTCGCAATCCAAAAACGGGTCAGACTTATAAAATACCTTCAACCCATGTTCCCCGCTTCAAACCAGGAAAAGATTTTAAAGATCTAGTAAAGTAATCAGAACTTATCAAATTTACTTTTAAATGTTGTTGGCCACGTTTCAATTAACTCTAAGGTTTCGTAGTAGGCTTCTGTAAAGTGTGACGACTGCAAATCTTTAAAAATAATTTTTTTATCTGTCGGCAGCTTTAAATACTTTTTTATTAATGCCGAGTAAAACTTTTCACCCATTATTCCACCTAATATTTGTGACGCAATAACGTAGCTTTTCGTATTGGTGACCTTTGTTTGCAGTGCACTTATATTTTTAATCCGCTTTAACGAAATAAACTGTAATTCGGTTAGTTTTTGATGCAAAGCCAACATCAAAGCCTCTTTTCCGCGATCGTCAAATTGCTCTTTTTGCAGTGCAGCTCGAATGTCTTGCAAGGTGTCTGACTTGCGTTTCGGATTCGCAATTTTTGTACACAGGTAAGTCACCATTTCTAGCCAAATTAATTTTAGAAAATCTTTCTTAGGATCAGCTATTGTTCGTGAAAAACCCTTTTGCATAAAATAGATGTACTGCGCCGCGACCTTAGATACATGGTTCACCGATAGTCGGGAAACATAGGCAATTTGCAGTTCTGGGATATAAAAAGAGTGTCCTTCTTGGCAATTTTCTAATACGCGCTTACGTAGTGTTAGTGGCAATGAATCGACTTGATCAAAAAAACTATCATCCATTGATGAATAGACCGAAAAAGATGATGTATCCACTTTAAATCCAAACGAATCACACAGTAACGTCACCGAATGCGCTACGCTATCGGTTAAGTCATGTTCAGCCCTTTTAATTTTTTTATCGTAGCCGCTTTCTAAATAAAGAAGAAAGTCTTGCCACTTAACCCAAGGCGGAAGCACATTAAGTGCCCACTGATTTTTCGATAACCTTACAACATCTGTCGTCATTTCTTTTTGCTCTTCCATGACTTTAAAATAAATGATTTCAGGACTTTGATAAACAATGCAAAGATTGGCCTTTGGCATTTGCTTTTTAATTTCTTTGGGTAAATGCGTCGATGCCAAGTGCAAATCACCGTACTGGATAAAAATTTTCTTGGGCTTAACCCGCTGCCAAATTTGGTTCACCAATTTTGCAGAATAGGCATCCCGCTGGGCTAACGACATTATCTTGGCATCCGCATTGATCCCAAAAACACGGATTTGACTTTGCTGGGCCCATTTAAATAAAGGACGATAATTTTCCCATGGAAATGACCACTTTTTTTTCCATTGCACGCGCCCCAAGAATTCCTTCTCGGATAACTTTCCATTTAAAAATTCGTCAATTGCCGGTTGATCGGTCGCAGTTAGGCATTCAACGCATAGAATAAAATCTTTATCCATCTTTCGCAGCAGTCGAAGTAGCCCGCGTGATGACTGTTTTTGCGCATGAAAGTCACCGACCAAAACAATCTTAGCTTCATGCAAACGATCTATAAACTGCTTTTTCGTCGACGACACACATGATAGGCGATCTAACTCGTTTTCGTATCGCAGTCGATATTTCGCAAGCTGCGTACTTTCACGACCAAGAATAACCTCAACCCGCTTCCGAGTGGTCAGATAAAATTCTTTTCTAATTTGAGCTAAACGCGTCGAATCCATATTATTTGTCCAGTTTCGTAAAACAAGTGTTGATTTCAACACTGAAAAACAAAAAAATAAACCTATGAATAAAAAAACAAATTTACTTTTACTAAGCTTACTTGTTTCCGTTGGTCTTTTTGTTTACCTGATCCTACACCATTATGCAGTTAAGATGGGTCTGGCCGGAAATTCCTTATGCAGCGTCAGTGAAACTTTAAACTGTGATGCTGCGGCAACAAGCTCGTTTTCAGAGCTTTTCGGAATTCCAGTAGCTGTATTAGGAGGCATCTTTAGCTTTCTTTTTTTCTCCTTCGTCTTGTTTTTAAAGTTCGACTGGGTCGAAAGATCTATTTTTGCATTAACTACCGTTCGCTTTATGTTAATTGTTGCTGCAGTAACATCGGTCATTATGGCCGCATTCTCTCTGTTCTACATCAAAGTCGCATGTCCGTTTTGTATAGGAACTTATATTCTTTCTTTTTTACAATTATATTTAGGTTGGAATCTATTTAAGTCAGACGACGCCGTTGATTTAAAGCAGTACCTGCAAGACTATAAATCGCATTTAATTTTTTTAGCGTGTATACCAATTTTGTCTTGGGCTTTATCCGGAATGTTAAAGCAAACTTACGGCTTAGACGAAGTGCAAAAATTAATTCCAGAAAAATTACTTCAGTGGAAATCATCTCCAGAACAATCCTTCAATATGGCCGACGGGCTGATTCGACCCGGCACGGATTCAAAAATCACTTTAGTTGAATTTGCTGATTTTAAATGTTCGCATTGTAAAACTGCCTCTCAGACAATTGAATCGTTTTTAAAAGGTAATCCACAGGTTACGTTTATTTTTAAACCATTCCCTCTGGATGGAGTTTGTAACAATGCGATACCCACCAAAGGAGATGGAACACGCTGCACACTAGCTGCCTGGGCTTTATGTGCTGAAAAGACCCAGAAGCGCGGTTGGGCCGTACACCACTGGATATTTGAAAAACAGCAACAGCTTTCCACTGTCACTGATTTGAAGCCTCTGCTTAAGGAACTTGAAAAAGATTTGCAGATTGATACAGCAGCGCTAACCCAGTGCAGTGATTCGAACGAAACATTTGAACTTATAAAACGCGCTGCTGACGAGGGCGCTAAGGCACAAGTGCAAGGAACTCCAACGATGTATATGAATAATCGAAAGCTTCCTTATGGTCAGTTCTTGGATGTTTTAAAAGCTGCAGCTGCCTCGATTAAGTAATGCAGCTAAAACAACTGTGAATTAAAATAGTTTGAGGAATAGCCAATCCAACATATTTTCTACCATCAG
>JAYTMU010000153.1:0-8867 GCA_043728195.1 Bdellovibrionales bacterium | reverse complement strand
TGCAAGTGGTTTCGTTTAGCACTGCACGCCTCAGGCTTACGTTTTTCGCTAAAAGGCACCCAGCATAATTTTTCAGTAGCGCTTCCGCCTAGTTTTGAAAACGCCGATGTGTTCCCTATTATGAATCTTTTTCAAGATGCTATTTTCAATAAAACTGAATTTTTGCAATTTGATAAAAATTCTTGTTTTCGCCTTATTCACACTGAAGGTGCTACAGTTCGCGCTGATGTCTTTGGCCGGCATCTGTGGGTTTACGACTATGCAGCGACAGGCCTTTCGACACTTGAGATTCAAAAAATTCAAGATTTCGCTAACGAGAATGAACTTTCCTCAAGCGTTCGTCACATGGTGGACCGGGGAACTGGCGTCGGAGGCCTTGAAAAATCAACCTTGCACTCACTGCACATGCCCACCAGCTGGAATGCAACCGAAGCTACAGTTACCTACGAGCTCCGCACAGATTCAGGATTTTCACCTGGTTTGTTTTTAGATCAAAAAGAAAATCGTGCATTTGTTCGAAACATCGCCGCTGGAAAAAGTGTGCTTAATTTATTTAGCTATACCGGCGGATTTTCGGTCGTGGCCGCTATAGGTAATGCCAAACAAGTTACAACCGTCGATGTCAGTAAAAAGTTTTTAGAATGGTCGAAAGAAAATTTTAAGTTGAATCAGATCCTAATTGAAAAAAACGAATTTTTTGCGCAAGACTGTTTACTTTTTTTAAAGGGTGCGAAAAAGCGCGAGCGCACCTGGGATCTGATCATTTGCGATCCACCATCGTTCGGCCGAAGCCAAGATGCCGTTTGGAAGATCGAGAAAAATCTTCCCGAGCTTGCCGAGCTTATGTGGGCATGCCTTGCTGAAAGCGGGCAGATTTTATTTACGTGCAATTACGAAAAATGGACCCGCAATCAACTGCTGCAAGAGTTTGTTAAAAAATTACCAAAAACGCAGTTTAAAATTGCGCGATTACCTTTTTTAAGCTTAGATTTCGGTGAAACTGATGACACTAAAAACGTGATGAAAGGTTTTTTGCTGCAACGCTTACTGACTTAACTTCAGTTTCAATATGTCGGCTGCAGAATCAAGCGTGCGTAAAGCGTAGTGTGCATTTAATATTTGAATTTGTTCTTCGCTAACATCTGCATTACGTCCTAGCTTTGCAAGTCTACTTTGAAAAATCTGGTACAAACATAGGGCACCTGCAACCGAGATATTAAAGCTTTGTACAAAACCAGGCATGGGGATTATTACGCGTTCATCAGCTGCATCTAAAATTTCTTTTGAAATTCCACTTTTCTCATTTCCTAGAACTAAGGCAATCGGCGAACTGAAATCAACGTCATGAATTGGTTTTGCTGCTTCTAATGAGGTAACACAGATGCGAATTTTATTTTTTTTAAAGTGTTGAATAGCTTCCGCAGTGGATTTCCATTTTTTAACTTCAACCCATTTATCCGCACCCTGCGTGACACGATTCGCTTCTTTAAATTTATCGAATGTTTCTATAACATGAAAATTTGCAAATCCTAAGCCCTCGCCGGTGCGCATGACTGCACTTGAATTTCCGCGGTCGTAAATATTTTCTAAGACAACTGTGACATCGAAACAGCGCTCGCGGGTTACTTGCAAAATCTTCTTTTGCCGCTCGGGCGTTAGTAGCGGAAAAATATGCTGTAAAATAAAATCAGCCGGTGCTTTTTTCCCGATCGTAAATTCGATTGGATTAGTTAATGGGAACATTAGAAGCCAGCTTTAATGTAGTCTTTTGACAAATCACGCGTGATATTTTTTTGGTGGGCCTCAATAGTTCCGCCGCCAATTTCTAATAATTTAGAATCACGCCATAAACGCTCAACAACATATTCACCAACATAGCCGTAACCGCCCAGCACCTGAATGGCACGATCGGCAACATTCTTTGCCATGGTTGTTGCCACTAACTTGACACCATCAGAGTCTAAGCGATTACCCTCTGCATTTAGATCAAGCCTACGCGCGGTTTCATAGACGTAACACTGCGCCGCTTTATATTCGGCATAAGAATCGGCGATATATTTTTGAATTTGACCAAAAGAATTAAGCGCCTTACCAAAGGCATGGCGCTCAGTCGCGTACTTATTCATTATCGAAATAGATCTGCGGGCAATTCCTAAACTCATGGCCGCAAGTCCTACCCTTTCAATCTCTAGATTTCGCATCATGTGATGGACCGAATCGCCTTCAAGCCCAACTAAGCGGTTCGCAGGAATTTTACAATTTTCAAATACCAGTTCTGCCGTATTGGATGCACGCATACCTAATTTATCCATAATTTTTTGTCCAACGTAAAATCCTGCATCTGTTTTTTCAACAATGAAACTAGAAATTTTTGCGCGACCGTTAGCCTCACCCGTTTTCGCATAAAGCCATACAAAATCACAAGCCGTTTTTTGGTCGTCAATGGCGCCATTGGTAATCCACATTTTACGACCGTTTATGATGTAGTGGTCACCTTGTTTTACAGCGGTTGTCATCATTCCTAAAACGTCGGTACCGTAATCGGGTTCAGACATTGCCATTGATCCGATGTGTTCGCCTGTAGCTAACTTTGGTAGGTATTTTTGTTTTTGCTCGTCTGAGCCGTTTACTGCTAAATTATTTACCGCCAAAAGCGTGTGCGCAAGATATGCAAGACAAAATCCTGGATCACTGGCTGATAACTCTTCGTGCACCAACACCACTGCGGTTGCATCCATTCCGGCGCCACCGTACGTTTCAGGAACTGTGATTCCATGTAAACCCAAGTGGCCTAACTTTCTAAACAATTCTAAATTAAATTTTTCTGAGCGGTCGCTTGTATGAGCTTGCGGTTCGACTTCAGTCTCCACAAAAGATTTCAACGTTTCACGTAGCATTTTATGCTCATCGGTCGGATTTAATAAATCAAAATTTTTCCATGAAGACATTGTCTACCTCGTGTTGCGTTCAGCGGTTACAACATGTTCGCCGCTTGACTGTTCGCACAGACTGTAGCAGCAATGTCAGAACGGATAAAGTTTTTTAGTGATGTCAAATCGTCGTGTATTAAGGAATCGTGCCTATGAAAGCATCAATACTGGCCGTAGGAACCGAAATAACTACAGGCCAAATTCTAAATAAAAATGCTTCGGCAATTTCGCATAATTTAAATCAGTACGGAGTTTCAGTCGTGGCGCATTTGGCCGTTCCCGATGATCGTAAACTGATCCATGATGCATTGCTTTTTTCTGAATTACAGTCCGATATTATTTTTGTTACTGGCGGTCTTGGCCCTACATCCGATGACTTTACCCGCGAGCTTATTTCTGAATGGTCCCAGTTGCCATTAGAATTCCATGAACCATCTTGGCTACATGTACAACAACGGTTAACATCGCGTGGTTTTTCTGTACGCGAAATGCAGCGTCAGCAGTGTTATTTTCCACAATCAGCAAACATATTGATGAATTCACAGGGAACTGCAAACGCATTTTATTTTAAAACACGACGCGCCGGCGGGGATAAAACTATATTTGTACTTCCTGGGCCACCGCGCGAAATCGATTCGATCTGGAAAGATCACATAGCAGCCTTGCTGAGCAGCATGACCGCTGGCGTGATGAAACAAATCACAAAGTCGTGGGACACAATTGGACTTGGTGAATCAGATGTCGCAGCCATCGTAGAAGCCGAACTGAAAAATTTTTCTAGCAAAATTGAATTAGCAGACGTTTTGACAGTTGGTTACCGAGTTCACCTTCCGTACGTAGAAGTGAAAATTTCGTTCAACGAAAATAACACCGTTCAAATAAATCCATTGTTAGATACCCTAGACACATCGCTAAGTAAAATAACGGTAACCAAAGACTTTATTGATTTAGCAGCTGAGGTTATCACGAAAATAAAATCTGTTGATTTTGCATTTTATGATTTTGTTAGTCAGGGATTTTTGCAACAGCGACTTCAGCCGTTTTTAAAAAATCAAAAAGACTTCAGTTGGAAGCAATCGGCAGAAAGTTTACCTGCCGATTTTTTTGCTAACGAAACAAATTTTATATCGTTACTTCCGCTGGAGGCTGATCAGAAGTGTCTAGTGATCTACGATTACCTAGGGCAGAAACGCCAGCACATCATTGAATCTCCGTATAAATCAAATCTTATGGCCGATCGCACGCGCCAATATTTTGCCGAGATGGCAATAATTCACTTTTCTAAATTGCTTTGAGTCGACTAAAGCCGCGCCCGGTACGTTGGCCGCGGCGCCGGATCCGCCATTCTAACTGTTGACCACAGTTAGGCCTTTCTCTATTATACGGTAAAGGTTTTAAAGAGTTCGGTTTCCCTATTCTTATAAGATTTTTACGTAAACCCGGCTTCTACAGAGTTATTGAAATTAATTCTTCGAGGTCCAAATTCAAGGAGTTTCCATGGAATCAACTCAAAAAACGAGTTCGACCAATCCGCGCCGTCATGCCTTTCAAACTGCAATTGATCAACCTATCAGAAAAATAGATCGCGTGAAAGATGCCTTTGGCAAAGATGCACCTATTTCAGAATATTTCGGTTGCATGACTTTTGGTTTAGCCCAGATGCGCGAAAAGCTTCCGAAAGATTCGTATTCAAACCTTTTAAAAACTTTAGACCTTGGGAAAAAATTACCTAAAGAAACAGCTGAAGCCATCGCATCTGCTGTAAAAGAATGGTCAGTCTCTAAAGGAGTGACGCACTTCTGTCACTGGTTTCAGCCGATGACGGGCTCTACGGCTGAAAAACACGATGCGTTTATTTCTATACAACATGCACACCACTCTGAATTGCGTGTGATCGAACGTTTTACGGGTTCGCAATTGATACAAGGCGAACCTGATGCGTCGTCGTTCCCATCGGGCGGCATGCGTTCAACTTTTGAAGCGCGTGGGTACACGGCATGGGATCCAACGTCACCGTTATTTATTATCGAGGAAGAAAATGGAAAGACACTTTGTATACCCACAGTATTTTTTGGGTATCATGGCCAAGCACTAGATAATAAAACGCCATTACTGCGCTCGATCGATTCGTTATCGAATGAAGCTGTTGAGTTCCTGAAACTTCTAGGCGACGTTGATGTAAAAAAAGTGCAAACAACACTTGGGGCTGAACAAGAATACTTCTTAGTTGATAAAAATTTTATTGCTCTTCGCCCAGATTTAATTATGACGGGCCGAAGTTTAGTTGGCTCGTCGTCCGCACGTGGTCAGCAATTAGAAGATCACTATTTTGGATCCATCCCAACCCGCATTAAAGCCTACATGCAGGAAGCAGAATTTGAATTGTACAAGTTAGGAATTCCAGTAAAGACCAGGCACAATGAGGTAGCACCCAGCCAGTTTGAGTTAGCGCCAATATTCGAAGACATGAACATTGCTTCTGACCACAACTTATTAACTATGGAAGTATTAAAACGAGTGGCTTTGAAGCATGGCTTAGTTTGTTTGCTACATGAAAAACCTTTTGCTGGTGTGAATGGTTCAGGAAAACACAACAATTGGTCCATGGCGAATGATAAGGGTGAAAATTTGTTAGAACCGGGGCATACTCCCCATCAGAATTTGCGTTTCCTAGCATGTATTTCAATAATTTTAAAAGCCGTTCATGATAATTCTGCGGCTATACGGGCATCAATTGCAAGCCCCGGTAACGATCACCGCTTGGGAGCTAACGAGGCACCACCAGCAATCATTTCTGTTTTCCTAGGAAGTCTTTTAGAGAATATCTTAAACATGATCGAAGCTGGAAAAGTAGCGCAGGCCACTGACGAGCAAATTATCGATTTGGGTGTTAGCCAAATTCCGAATATTTCTAAAGACTACACGGACCGCAATCGCACCAGTCCATTTGCGTTTACCGGAAATAAATTTGAATTTCGTGCTGTGGGCTCGTCACAAAATGTAGCCGTGCCAATGTCTTTTTTAAATGCTGCTGTATCAACAGCGTTCGCTGAATGTACTAAAAAATTAAAAGAACTTTTGAAAAAGAAAAAACGCGATGAAGCTGTATTAGAATTAATACGAAGTCTTGTTAAAGAAACAAAGGCCATACGTTTTTCGGGTAACGGATATTCCGATGAATGGAAAGCAGAAGCAAAAAAGCGCGGCCTACCCATCTTAAACACAACACCCGAAGCGTTGGACGTACTAAAAGATAAAAAAGTGACGCAGTTTTTAATCGATGCAAAAGTTCTTTCGAAAGAAGAAATCGATTCACGTTACCACATTGCCGTTGAACGCTACGTAAAAACTTTGGATCTTGAGCACACAAGTCTTATGGAAATTTCAAGCACCTACATTGTTCCGGCACTAGATAAGCAAATGCAAATTTTAGGAAGCTCTGGCGATGCGATGACATCACCCGTTTTAAAAAAGCTTCACAAAGAGCGTGTAACTGAATTTGAGGGCGTTTTTGCGGATGTCTTAAAATCGTTCGAAGCTTTAAAAAATGCCGTCGAAAAATCAAGAAAATCGACCGACGAGCACAAGCGCATGTGGAATATTATGGAAGACCTGCAACCCGCAGCTTTAAAACTACGGGATGCGATCGACGCTTCGGAATTGTTGGTGGCGGATGATCTATGGCCGCTTCCAAAATACCGCGAAATGCTTTTAGCACACACGCTAGTTTAAAAAACTAGTTTGTGTAGCAGCCAAGCGCTTCAATGCGCTTTAAAAGTTGATCGACGAAGGCTTTCGGCGATCGTTGAAACAGTTGGACTTGTAGCTCTGATTTCTTCGACGACTCGTCAAATTGACCAGCTAACCTAAAACGTAGCTGGTTTAGTTTTGAAGCAGTGGTTTCACTTTCAGGTAGGCAATAGTTTTTCAACTTTTTAGAAACTTCTGGTTCATGTAAAACGTTCTGAATCATTTCACACATTCCGAAAGTGGCCATCATGTGCGTGCTTGCTTTTAAATACTCGGCAATTATTAACTTCGCGTTACCACAGAGGTCTTTGTAATCATTAGTGCCCTTAACAACATACTGCGCAGTTAAGTGATCCATTTGGAATGCAGCTTTCTTTCGCGCCAAAGTATATTGATTAAAAAGTTTTAGATCGGTGCTTTCGCTAATAGCTTTCAAGTTAGCCGGTAAAAATCGTGCTTCAAAACGCTCGATAACCGCCATGGATTTTGTTAATTTTGTCATCGATTCATCAAAGTATTTACCATTATTCAAAAGCAACTCATAAACGGGTCCCTGATTTCGCCACTCCTGATAAAAAGCTTTGCCTAATCCTGCTACGGCATCCACCGGCCCACACTTATTATCTGCATCACGCAAGCTGCATTCAGAAACCACTTTATCAGGTCCGGCAAACATATACTTGTGCATTCCGCGCGCACGTTTTTCAACCTCGCTGGATTCAAAAGACGCATAGGTTATCATCGCTTTTAAATTCTTATAATCAGATTCTGTCGTTTTCAATTTCTCAGCATCCTTGGCTATTTTCCTCTGTTTGATTAAATACTCTTCACCATTTAATTCGATCAACTGAGCTTCGTAAATGGCTAGCATACGTCTGGCTTCTAAAAACAAAGCGTCCATTTTAGTTAACCAGTCTTTTCCTAACTGCGAACACAACTGGCGATTGTCTTCTGCAAGTGCTTTGTTTAGATCAACTTCATAATCATTAATACCTTCTAAATCTAGCTGCAGCTCTGCCATATTTTTTGTGAACTTAGAAAATTTTTTAAGTTCGCCAATTAAATTTTTTAACGTCGATGACCTAAAGCTAGTTCTAACCAACTGACACTGTGTAATTTCAGGAAAGTTATAATCAGTCGAAGCTTGGTTAAATCCGCCCAACGCCTTTTGAATCAGACTTTGTTCTTCGGGGATCGAAATTTTAAGTTTTTCAAATAGTTCCAATGACGGATCCGATGAAATTTTTATTGAAGCCGTCGCATTGACGAATTCGACTCCGCCCTTTGTTCTACTTTGATTTGCCGCACTGACTTTATGACTCATTTCAGTTAAATCAGCTTGAAACTTTGCATGCACCGTTTGCATTTGTCCTAACCGAGACAAGCGCAGGTAAGTAAGCCGATTATACAACTTCATAAACTGACACGTATTTTTTAAAGTATTAACGCGGTTGTCCTTATCAGTCATATCAAATTGAACCGAATCTTTCGCAATTTGTTCAATAAGGCTTAAGCCTTTAGAAACTGCATCAGCCCCAGCAAGTATTTTTAACGACGGCCCCAAAGTTGCCGTCAAAGCCGGGTTTGAGGTCGCAATATCTAAGATTAGCGGCGACAAACTTTGAAATGTGTCGTTAATGGAAAAAATCATATTTCTAAACTGGGAATTCGAAGTGTAGCAGGCTTTAGTTTTCGCACTGGAAATGGCTACTAGCGACTGCTGCAACACCTTTGTGATATCAACTATAGAACTTGTGGTCTGAGACAATTTGTAAGTTTGACCATTTTTCTGTTGAGTTTGCGCTTCCATAACTTTTTGCTGAAGGCTCGTTGAGGCTTCATTCAGTTTTGTGTGAGCAACTTTACTTTCACATTCGGGCAATACTCGATTTAAATTTTCCTGCATTTTATCAAGCGAAGTCAGCATATCCGTGTACGGAGAATTTGAAAAAAGCGGACAATTATATTCAGCAGGCATTTCAAAAGCCGTCATTTTAACAGCGATTGAAGCGCTACTAAGTTCAGAGGCTACAGCCATTGAAAACGACGCAAGCAATGTCAGCCCTATTATAGCATTTAAATAGTGTCTTTTCACGTTCGTCCTCGCTGTTAAAATACCAAATTTGATAACAGCAATTCAACTGTCAAATGAATCGACAAAGAAGCAATTCCCGTCACTCATTTGCA
>JAYTMU010000152.1:0-5360 GCA_043728195.1 Bdellovibrionales bacterium | reverse complement strand
CAAGCAGAGGTGCGTGTCGATGGAGTTGCACAAAGTAACCAAATTTTTTCTGAAACAAGTTTAGCTTCTAGAGTATTTAGAGTTTCTGTTTCAGCTGGGGTTCACCGCATAGCTGTAGCTTTTTTGAATGATGCTATATCAAACGGTGATCGCAATTTATTAGTGGATAAAGTAAGTGTTGCGACTGCCAGCACACGAGTTCCTGCATCGGATCCTGCGCCAGCTCCAGCACCAGCTCTTAGCGGGCAAGGATATCCATTTGGATCTCGCAAAACGGCCTATGTGGCGGGTATCAGGCCAACCGTTGCTACGCAAGCTACACAAGATGTGGCCGTTCAAAATCTTTATAACTCTTGGAAAAATACAATTGTTGCTGGATGCGGTGGCAATTACGTAAAATTTAATAGCAGTTATGCAGCTGTTTCAGAGGGTATTTCATATGGAATGCTTATCACAGCTTTCATGGCAGGTTACGATCCTAATGCCCGCAGCTTGTTCGACGGATTATTTAAATTTGCTCGCGCCCATCCTGCGTACATGGTTAATCCCAATTTAATGGACTGGAGAGTTAACAATGATTGTTCTAGTGCTGGCAGCGGTTATAATGCGATAGATGGCGACTTAGATATAGCTATGGGACTTTTGATGGCGGATCGTCAGTGGGGATCCACTGGAGCAATAAATTATAAGGCCGAAGCTATCAAGACAATCAATGCCATGAAAGCTCACAACATGAGCCCAGCCGGCTACACGACGGGTGGACCAGCACCAGATATTTCACGAACATCAGACTATATGATAGCGCACTTCCGTTCTTTCAAAAAAGTAACTGGGGATGTTTATTGGGATACAGTGATTGATAAAAGTTTTGAGCTAATGAATTTAATGCAAAACAATTTTGCAGGTAGCACTGGTTTAATTCCAGATTTTATCGTCGGCTTGCCAGGCAGTCCGGTACCGTCGCCGGGCAATCGAATCGAATCTGCAACAGAGGGCTATTACGCCTGGAATGCCTGCCGTATACCACTGCGCTTAGGAGCCGACTATGTCACTTCAGGTGACGTCAGATCAAGAGATGTAGCTGCTAAGTTGATTGACTTTTTAAACAACAAAACTGGCGGAAACTCTTCATTGATTGCGATGGGATACAAATTGGATGGGACACCACTTGCGAATAGTCCGGGTTATGCGTCGCCATCATTTGCAGGTCCTGCCTTGGCGGGAGCGCTTGTAGATGCGCGGTTTCAGCCATTCGTGAACAGCTTATGGAATTTGACTGCGTCACAACCTGCAACCGGATACTACGACTACGAGCTTCAATTGCTAAGCATGATTGTAGCAAGTGGTAACTGGTGGAACCCTTAATTAAAGGTAGGCCCACGTTTTAAGATGTCAGACTGTTTTGTAAAAGTAATTAATGTATTATTTTTAAAATTAAAATCCTCAAAAAGTAAAAATTTTGGGAATTTTTTTTATAGCCAATCCATGAGGCTTTTATAATTTTTTAATTGTAAGAAGTAGATCAAACACAATTTCTAAGTTATTTACGTAAAGTTTGGATTAACTGGGCGGTATATATTAGCCAAGATTTATCATCGCTATTTCTGATCTTTAGTAGAATCATCAAACCTAAGTGTCTCCAAATTGCATATTTAAGTTAGCACGCGGAGAATAATATGCAGGGTCAACCTAGCGCCTTTAAAAAGATAATAAGTGTCAAACTTTTAACAGCGTGTTTAACGATCTTAGCACCGTTTCATTTTGATTCACTTAACATCACCTCGACTGCATACGCACAAAGCGAAGAAGATATTCCCAAAGGCTGGGAATCGTATTTAGATCGTCCAAGTATTTTAAGTTTAAAGCCTGAGGCAAAAGACCTGGGTATTAACTGGAATGCTTTAAAGGCGGTGCACTTTTCTTTCATAGCTGAACTTTTAGTTCTTTATCCAAAAGATACCCACATTTATTTTTTTGGCTCGAGATTCCGAGCATTTGTATGACGTGGCTAAGCTTGTAACAGAAGGTGTCGAGATTAATAGCGTTCTAGCAAAACATCTGTACTCCGAATTCGCAACCGGTATAAAAAAAGATCTGCAAATTCTATTTATTGAAAAAGGAGATTCAAAAACTCTTCAATCTTTGGCATATAGTACTTTTTCGCAGCCGCACACACAAACTCTTGAACATCAAATTTTGAAAAAATCACTTTCGATTGCTGATGCGGCTGAGCGAAAAATATTTATAGAAAACGAGCTAGTAAAAATTAATTCTTCGCTAGCTGAAAAGAAAATCACAATAAACCCAATATCGTCGACTTTACTACCAGGTGATAAAGTCAAAGTTGAAGATCGAGTGCTAACGGTCATCAAAAAAGCCGGAGAAGGCCGACGCGGCGTTGTTTTTCAAGTGCAAGCTGCAAGTGGTGCTTTATATGCGCTAAAAACCATGAAAAACTTAGATCCTGAGACCTATGCATCGCTGGCACAGGATTCTGCCAAAGCGAAGCAGTGGCAAACTTTAAAAATTCCGTATGCAAAAGTATTAGTGCAGGAAAAAGAATTTGTTTTGAAAACGTGGATTGAAGGCCTACGTGGTGATGAAGTCGTTGAAAAGTATGCTGCTGGTGATCAAAGTTTTAAGCTTGCTGCTGAGTCTCTTTTGTCGCTAGTCGATAAGATCCGAGCGCAAGGTGCGTACGTGGGTGACTTTAGACCGGCAAATATGATCTGGGTCGGTAAAGCATGGATTATTATTGATTCAGGAAGCGTCCAGCAAGGGATGACTTTAGCAGAAGCGCAGGCTAAGTGGTCTGCTGTTGATGCCCGGGATCTTAAATTTGATCGCCGCTGGCAGATGAAGCTACCAGTGCTGGTCGATTCGTCGATTGTGAAGTCCTGTCAGAACTTATTTTTGTAAACCGGATGACTGATTGAAATATTTTGCAAGCGTTCAATTGGGATTTCGCTTACTCGATAAAATGAAGATATACATTGTTTTCATTGGCCTATGCTCGCTGCGCGTTACTTCTAAAAACAAGCGTGCCACCCAAACAGGAACAGCCACCGTTAGAAAAATGCTCTAATTAGCCAAATTAAAAATCATACAAATACAGAAAAGAATCCGATTAGCATGATCGTAGCAGATTATTACTGGTAGCCACAAGCCACTTTGTAAAAACGTTTCTGCTTTCCCTAAATGAATATCGGCAATAACCATCAGGTCATGTTTTGGCCAGATAAGGACTTTTTCAGGATGTAACATAAAAATTTCATTTTTTAATTGAAGGTTCATGTATCCTCTAAAATTTGTCGCTAAAATCTGGCGATGCGTTGTTCTAGTTTTTCGCTGTATTTAAACGCTTTGATTTTTATCTCGGGACCAATTAATTGCTGTAGATCATCCATCGTATTTGCTATATCAAAATACTCTCCAAATTTAAAACGAATTTAAATTGTTTGATGCTTAACAATGGATAAAATGGTGTAAATTTACCTTTAGCATGATCCAAGTGGGTGTCGAAATAGTAATCGTTTCTATCAACATTCTATCAACATTCCAAAGTAATATTAGATTCGAAGTTGTTAAGTGTACTTGATATTTGTATATACATGTGTATACAATACAGCAATGGTCATATACGAAGTTGTTCAGGTGTTAAATAAGTACAAGCTTAAGTATGCAATAGTTGGTGGATACGCCTTGGCCTTGCATGGTTTAGTAAGGGCAACAATCGATGTCGACCTCGTTTTAAGCTTAAAGCTTGCAGACTTTGAGTTAGCCGAATCAGCATTGGCCGAAATTGGGTTACAGTCTCGGTTACCAATTCGAGCGCAAGACGTGATCAAAATGCGCCGGGAATATATTGAAAATCGTAATCTACTTGCATGGTCGTTTGTCGACTTTAAAAAACCACACCGGCAGGTTGATATTCTGATCACACATGATGTAAGAAAAATGGACACTCAAGTGATGTCGTTTGGTGGTAAAAAAATTACAGTAATTTCACTAAAAGAACTCTTGAAGATGAAAGTTAAGGCGGGTCGGCCACAAGATTTAGTCGATGCGGAAAATATCAAGGAAAAGTTGAATGAAAAAGAAAGCTAACCCTAAGCGTATTAAAAATGATGTCGGCCCCGAAGAAGCCTTGCGCTTTTTGCACGATATGCAAGTCATGCAGTCCGAGATGGATGAGCCAACTACTGCCATAAGTCTTAGAGTGCCACACAATTTGCTACGCGCCCTGAAGACGAAAGCAAAGATCGAAGGAAAAAAGTATCAATCGCTTTTAATAGAATTTATTCGAGATGGCTTACAGGATCGCTAGGAATTACTTGTTTGCAATTGGAATTTTTCAAATCTATCTAGTTCTGCTTCAATCATTTTTTTCTTAATTGAAGATTTGAATTTACCAAGCCAAGTCCACTTTTGAATAAGCAGCTTTTGATTTTTCCGGTCCGTTTTTAGATCAAGCACGGCAACGATGTCGTTACCGACCAAAACGGGCAAACCGAAATAGCCGTATTTTCTTTTATCTGCAGGAATATAGGCTTCAAAAACATGGTCATAGTCAAAAAACATTTTTAACCGTTTTCGTTGAATGATCAGCGGATCGAATGGCGATAAAATATGCGTAAGCTGGCTGACTTTTATTTTTTTCTCTAAAGTTTAGGGTTTATCCAATGTTTCACTTTTTCAACGCCTTCAAATTTAACTTCGATCAACGTGTTAGCTTTTTCTCGACTATCTATTGCCTTCTGCATTTTTTGCTTAAATGGCATTTTTTCTAGATGCGAAGTTGATGCAAGGCCAATAATACCTTGGGACCGTAGCGAACGATCTAAAATATAATCCACACATTCAGACTCTGAGGCTGCTTTTGGTTCCTTGTCCCACCCAAAGTGGCGATTTGTAAGCTCATACTTTTTTACCATGCCGTCCCGTTGACTGATTATGAATTCGCCACAGTGAAAGCCCAGCTGCAACGCTTTTTTCGAGGGCTTGGTGCTTCCCCATGGGTGATTTTTTTTGACAAGCACGTCGTCCTCACTGACGAAGATTTCTAATAGCTATTCATTTGCGCTGCAAAAAATTTAAAATCTATCGTTGGCAAATACGACAAAGCGTGTGTCCAGTATTCAAATACAGTTTTATCTTTTGCTTGGGCATAATGAAGGTCTGCTAGTTTATAATTTGGAATACGGTTGTAAAGAATGTGATGGTGGCATCTTTCAATGACGCTGATGGTATCGATTTGTACATAGCCAAGATGTTGAATAGCTGCAGTGACTGCGGCAGGCCCTTTACCGAACGGGGATGGCACATTCAGTTTTTGGGCCTGTATCCAGATGTCTTTGGCC
>JAYTMU010000151.1:0-9708 GCA_043728195.1 Bdellovibrionales bacterium | reverse complement strand
TTAAAAGCTGCAGCTGCCTCGATTAAGTAATGCAGCTAAAACAACTGTGAATTAAAATAGTTTGAGGAATAGCCAATCCAACATATTTTCTACCATCAGGTTAAAAACGATGTAGGCAGTTTTTCCTAAGCCATTAATAATTTCGATAACTAAACCCGACACAAAAATCGTTACGGTGGCCATCCACAGCGAATTTACTAGAATTCGTGTGCTCTTTACGTCATTCAGGCGAAGTTCCTCCAGACAGTTCTCAATTTTTCTTAAGATCGCTTTAAGCTCATTGAAATGTTCGCGAAATTTTTCTTTTAGTTCCTGTTGTTTAGTTCGGGTTAACGCGTTTATTCCGGGAAAATTTCGCTTTGTACGAATTGCGTAAATCAAATCAACTGCATGAAGCGAATACCGCTCGACTTTGCTTTTGAAATTGGGGTATGCAGAATCCGATTTCATAAAGTCTTTTAAGGTTTTAATGGCGCGTTCGTACTCTTCATTTATCACGAACGATAAAATATTGTACCGCAGTGTATCTGGTCGACCCAAATCACTGACATCAAGATCATTTTCTCGTCTGAGGTAGCTTGTACCTTCTTCGACTGCACCCATACTGATTTATCGGCTCATTTGCACTTTTACTAAAACCTGTCACCAACTTTACCAAAGTCTAGTTTTGTCTAGTTTTATAACCACTATGAGCAGGACTGGACTAACTTATGGCAAAATAAAATATAAGTTTCGTTTAAGTATCTTCAGGAGGAAGTTATGGAATTTGAAATTGGACACTTAGATATTATCACCGCAGATTCTGAGCCCCAACAGCGCCATACAGCTAATTATGCAGCTAAATTTGAAAACCTTAATTCACAATCTCTGGTTCTAAATGAATTACAAAAAGATACTGAAGAACTGCAAGCGAAAATGAAGCTAAATAACCGCAGGTTATTGCTGTTTGAAACTGAAAACAACAAGCTTATTGAAGAAAAAAATAAATACTTTTTCGAGATGCAAAACCTGTTTGAAAAAAATCAACTTTTTGCAGAAAAAGCAGCCGAGCAAGAGCAACAAATGTCTGCTTTTCATGCCGAAATTGCATTTCTTGAAGAAAAAAACAAAACATTCGAAAAAATTAATTTATCGCAGTCCAGTGAACTTAAACGATTCACAAAGTTTCACTTAAAAATTCAAAATGTAATTAAACCTTACTTACAGCAGCTAAAAACAACCTGCAGCGAACAAAAAGACGAACTTTCAAAAGCTCAGAATTTAAACGTGCAATTAAAAACCCACTTAGCTGATAGCACGCAGAGACTCCAAGGTACTCTGCAGGCACTGAATGAAAAAATAGCTGGCATGCAGCAAGACAAAACCCAAACTATTGCCACTTACGAAGAGCAAATTCATTCATTTTCAAAAGAGATTATTCACTTAGAACAGCAGAATGAAGACTTAGCAAAAGATGTTGCGCGCCTTAAAAAAGCTTGTGAATTCAAGAATTATTTTGAAAACGAACTGATAAAGTTTAAACGCATTCACGAAGACGATCAGCGCGAAACGCTGTCACTGAAAGACAAATTAAATTCGGTGGAAGTGCGACTAATTGAAAGCGAACAGGCCGCTGGTGCATCGCTTGAAAAATTAAAGCTTTCTGAAAATCAATTGCACCATTCTACACAAATGCTAGAGGCTGCTCGTGAGCAGCTTCTACGTAGTTTAGACAATGCACAGCTTTTAACCGAGCGCTTAGCCCGGCTTGAAAAATTAAATTTAAATCTTAGCCAACAAATGCATCCGACGACTTAATTGCGTCAGATAAACTGGCAAATATTTTTATATCAATGCCTTTTAGCGTTAGTAATTTGTAAAAATCAGGCTTTAGACCTACGACGCGTGCATCGCTTATAAATTGAATTGATTCAAAAAATGTCGTGATATTAGCTGAAGCTGTAAAATGTAGTGATTCAAGGCAAAACACGACTTTTTTGTTCTTTAGTTCGCGCTCACAAACATCACGAAACGGTTTGTTTTGCTCGGGCTCGATTCGGCCTTTGATTTCTACCACAGTTAGGTCTCCAACTTCATAATAGCGTGCTTGCATAATTAACCTCGTGAATATCTATCGGTAATTGTCACAAAAAAATACACGGGGCCTTAGTCTCGACTCGTGACTTTAATAACGGAGCTGCTACACTTTTTAACGTGATCCAGAATCGTGGCCTGCTTTTCTTTTTAATTTCAGTCTTCACTTTACTGGGCGTAAGCCCTGAAGCTGTCTCACAAACTGAACCGGCTGTGTCTGCGGCAGCTAAAATTCAGGGTTTCACCATAACGGCTAACAATTTAGTTCGTGACGTCGAGAACGGAAAAATTTTTATTGAAGGAAACGTCAAAATTGTTTATCAAAATCAATTTTTTGAAGCTGACTCGGTGGTCATCGATTTGGTTCTGAAACGTGCCATTCTTAAAGGAAAAGTAACAGTTCAGACGGCGCAGTATCAAATCGGCGGAAATGAAGTGCAATTAGACTATGAATCCGGTCAGGGACTAATCTATTCTGGTTTTGTACAATCAAACAATGTGCGATTCCAGGGAAATCTGATCGAGAAAATTTCCGATACAGAATTCGATGTGGCTCAGGCAGATTACACGACATGTTCCAATTGTCCCGCAACCTGGAGTTTTCAAGCCTCGCAAATTAAAGCAGAGCTTGGCGGCTACGCTTACTTAAAAAGTACATTTTTCAAAGTTGGCCACATCCCAATTTTCTGGCTTCCCTACTTAGCTATTCCATTGAAGTCAGACCGTCAAACAGGCCTTCTGCCGCCTAGTATTGGCTATATTCCGGGTCGTGGCGTCGTTATCGCTGAAAGTTTATTCTGGGCCCCGTCTCGCTCGCATGATGCGACCTTTACGCTTAAAAATTACGAGCTTGGCGGCTTGAAACCCCTTATTGAATACAGATATGCGTTAGCGCCGGGAACATTTGGCTCGGCCCACGCTTCGTATTTACATGATAGCGTGTTTGCTTCTGACGAAAGATTTTTTCGCTATCATCCGGACGAAAAAGATAAAAAAATTCATCGCTGGTCATTTAGATCAACTAATCAATATGCCATTGATGAAACACTTACCGCACGACTTCAAGCTTCTTTGGTAAATGACTTGCAATATCCAAAAGATTTCTATGACGAGTTTAAAAACTATACCGATCCAGCATTAGAAAATCGTTTAAACTTATCCAAGCAGTTCACGCACTCAGTTGCCACAATCGATAGTTCATACTACCGAAACTTACTTAGTGTCGATCCACTTTCTGAAAACAGAGCCGCCGTGCACCGCGCACCCGAATTTAGATTTGATTCATCGCTGTATAAACTATACGACACGCCACTTTATTTTAAAATGGAGACTAGCTTCACGCAATTCGTGCGCACTAACCCCTACGATGACATGAGTGTTACTGGCGGACAAAAATACGTCAGTAATTCTAAAAATGATCCAACTTGCGAAAATAAAAAAGATCCAGATTGCAAAACCACTCATGATGAAATATTTGATCCCGCTATAGACCAAATACGCACTGGAAAGCGGGCCTCTTTACGAACTAGTTTGGTCACCGATACGTACAATCTTAAAGACTTTGCCAATATCGGTTCGGCTTTAAGCTTTAATGAAACTCAATACTTTTTTCCAGTTGGCGAAAAGCGATTTAACGCTAGGCACTACGTACAATTAGATATTAACTCACGAACTAAATTTTATCGGCTTTACGATGATGATTATGAAACAACACAGATAAAATATAAACACGAAATCATTCCCGAAATTCAGTACACCGTTGTTCCTTGGATTGAACAAGAAACTCATCCATTTTTTGGAAATTTGACCGTCAACGAAGACCCCTATTCATCAAAAGATTTAATTATTTCTAATAATGATTTAAATTCGAAGCGCGGGTTGCAATATGATTTCGATGACCGGGTCTATGACCGAAATGTTATAGCCGTTTCAGTACTAAACCGCGTTGTTAAAAAAAAACAGGCCGACAGTTCGTACAAGACGGTATTTCTGTTTCGCCTGTCGCAAGCATATGATTTATTTCAAGCGCAGTACGGACAAAAAACCGATCAGCCATTATCAAATATGGCAGCTACAATGGTACTTGATTTAGACCACTTCCAAAGTAGCTCGCAGGTGAAGTACAGCCCATATCAGTATGCAACTAATTCGACGACTACCTTTAGTTATTTAAATGACAAGCAACAATATTTTAAAGTTGGTTTAACAAGTAATCGTATTGAAGCAAAACAAGACGATATATCGTTCGCCATTGGCTTTGTAAGCCCTTACATAAATGTCCTAACAGGAATAGTCTTTGATGCCAGCGCCGACCGCGACAGCTCAAAGCGGCTAAAGCGAACATCTTTTATCACGCAATTGAAACCACCCGGCGAATGCTGGGCCGTTAATTTCTACTATGACCAAAAAGAAAGTACTGACGGCCAATGGAATTTCACATTTGATTTTTCTTATGATGGAAAACCCACAAAAGTTATACCGCCAGCTGAGCTAAAAATTAATTAACTAGCACAAATGAAACTTTATTTTCAGCATCCACCCAGCACACCGTCGCAATAAATCGGTATGTTTTCAAATTCGTTGTCAGAAACACCAAATTTTTTTGTAATGCTTGGTACTGTTTTTTTCCAATGCGTTCAAACGCGCGCCATCCATCGTCTAGTCTTTTTACTTCAACTAACAGTATTTCATTATTTTTTGAAAAGATTAAATCGATCTCAGCTATTGTTGTTCGGGCACGGTGGCATTCAAGTTTCCAGCCGCGCTTATTAAGTAGACGGATGACTGCTACCTCAGACCGATAGCCCGCTTGGTGATTTGGATCATCAGCAGTATTCGCGGACTCCGCTAAAGGTCTGACGATGCCACTCTGTAGGGCCAAATTTCTGAATGCGCTCGCGGTGCAACTTTGTTCCGTAGCCCTTGTGTTTATCAAATTCATAGTCTTTAAATTGACCCGCAAGTTGAATCATAAAATTATCGCGAGCTACCTTTGCAACAATTGAAGCTGCAGATATCAGTCTTACTCTATCGTCGCCCTCAATGATGGGCTGTTGGTGGTAACATTCAAAGTTCGGAATAACGTCGCGCCCATCAATTAGTAGCGTCGCTGTTGTCATCTCCATATTTAACGCTAGGTTTTCGACGGCACGCCTCATGGCCATAAAGGTAGCTTGCAAAATATTGTGCTGATCAATTTCGGCAACCGAGGCTATGCCGATTGCAAAATGATGGTGTTGTTTAATACTTTCAGAAAGTTTTTCTCGTTGAATGTATTTAATGGCTTTCGAATCTTTGTATTTTTTAACGTCGATCGTTGACTTAAAACAGACAGCTGCCGCATACACAGGCCCTGCAAGGCAGCCGCGTCCAACTTCATCGATACCAATGAAGGGCTTTGAAAGTGATTTTAAATGTTCGTTTAATTTTGATTTAGTAAATCGCACTGGCTACTACTATGAGGCAATAGCCAGCTTGTTGAAAGAATTATTTTGTTTCAACATCCGGCTTTGCAGCTGCTTTAGCTGCTGTCTTTGCAGCTACCGAAGCCTTAGACTCAGTATTAACAAGGTCAGATTCAATACGAGCTGCTCGACCGTCTAGACCACGTAAGTAGTAAAGCTTCGCACGGCGAACGCGGCCATGACTAACTAATTCAACGCTATCAACTGCAGGTGAGTTAAACGGAAAAGTTCGCTCAACGCCGACTCCAGCAGAAATTTTACGAACGGTAAATGTCTTGTGAGCATGACCTTGAATCTTAGTTACAACGCCTTTGTAAACCTGAACGCGCTCTTTTTCACCCTCGATAACTTTAACGAAAACGTTAACTGTATCACCGGCCGAAAATGCAGCGATCTTAGCATTGGCTTTTTTCTGCGTAACACGCTTCACAAGGTTGGTCTCTTTATGAGCTGTGGTTTTAGCTTTTACTACTTTTTTTGGTGATGCTTTTACTGTCGTTTTTGCTTTAGCCATAAGTCTGTCCTTGTTTTAACGTTTCTGAAGAGTAATGAGTTACCATGACCCAAGGAGTCGGTCAAGGCAGATACTGACTGCCGACCGCACGCTCAGATGCTTATAATTATCATTCGACGCCCCGTTAATGGGCTCTAAAATGCCGAAGCACGAACTGATAAAGTCTTGCGTTAATCCGAACCCTGTTCCAAAGACCAAAAAGTAAGGATCAGAGCCCGTTTCAAACTCGGTTTTTAGTTCCCTAAATGTATAGCTTTTTTGGGCCTCCATAGATCTGGCAGCAGTTGCTATTACACGGGCATCAGGGTGTCCCCAGTGTTGACAAGCTGATTGCAGATCTTTAGCCGTAAATACGCTTTCTAGAGCTGTTCGGCGCATGGGATTGAATTTAGCACCTTCACCGACTCGCCAGTGATCTAGCACTCGCTCGACAAACATCAGCTGATCATTCGCTGGGTGAACTAAATAATAACGGTCGATGCCGTAGACGCGGCAAGCCCTAGCAATATCGTGAATATCAAAATTAGTGATATTTGTCGCGACTAAATTTTTTTGGCGATCAATAGTTGGATAGTGCATTAATGCAACAGCCAATGGTACTTTACGTTTCATCTGGAAATTCCATGTCTTCAAGGTTTAAAATTTCTTTATCACGCATACTCATGTCCGCATAAAATTGCTTTACTTCAGTCCACTTAATTTTTTTTTGCTGTTTAGCAATTAAATCCGGCCGTTTTTTTAATGTGATTAGGATCGAACAGTTTTTTCGCCACTCGGAAATTTTTAAATGGTTTCCTGAAAGTAACACGGCAGGTACCTCAAATCCGTTTTCAATTTGAGGTTTCGTAAACTGAGGGGCTTCTAAAAGACCGTCCTCAAAACTATCCTGTGCAGCTGATAAATTGTGCCCAAGTACGTCAGGGATATATCTAGAAACAGATTCAATAACAGCCAAAGCGGCAAGCTCGCCACCGGAAAGCACAAAATCCCCAAGAGTTATCTCAGCATCCACGTACTGATGCAAAAAACGCTGATCAATGCCCGCGTAGCGCCCACAAATAAGGATGACTTCGTCTAAAGCGGAAAATTCTTTTGCAAGGTCCGCGCTCCACCGAGTTCCCTGCGGCGACAAATAAACCACTTTACGTCTTTTTGTCCCATCACCGCTTACTGGTATGCTTTCCAAAGCCAATTGCAAGGGGCGGTACTGTAGTAGCATCCCGTCGCCTCCGCCAAAAACTGTATCGTCCACTGAATTATATTTTTTCTGAGAAAAATTTCGCAGATCCACTGTTTGAACGTGGATAATGTCGGAAGCCATTGCTTTCGCTAACAGAGCATCTTGCAAATACGTTTGAATTAAATCAGGAAATAAAGTGATAACTTTAAAGCTAATCTTTTTCATTTATTTGCACAAGGCCCTCAGGCAAATCGGTAAAAATTTTCTTAAGTGCGTAATCAACGCTAACTACAAATTCCTTTATAAATGGAATTTCAATATTCTGCTGATTTACGGATTGATCAAGCACCAACAGATCCTGTTCACCATTACTTGAAAACTGAATTACTTTACCAATTTGGCCTAGTATTTTGTCTGACACTTCAAAATCAAGCAGTTCGGCTAAGAATGGCTGTTCGCCGTCTTTCGAAACAAAGTGGGACTCGTCTAACCACACTTCATATTTTTTTAAGTCCTCTGCTTGATTTCGATCAATAACATCATGGAAACTGGCAATGAAACCTTTTTTAAATGCCTTCGCTTTTTTTAATTTTAAAATTTGCAGAAGCCCATCAGATGGATTCTTTAAAGTAATTTCTTTAGCCGTCGATAACCAACTGATATCGCCAGAAAATACGATGACGTACAACTCGCCACGAATGCCATGGGCGTCTGAGACAATGCCAATTTTTTTTAAAGCTTGGTTCGTTTTCACTATGAAATGATGTAGCAGTTAAATTAAAAAAAAAGGAGCTATTAAGGCTCCTTTTTTTATTATCTATTAGTTAATTATTTTTATTCGACGATATCTAGGTGGTAGCGTTTATTTAATTTCGTGCCAGCAGCGCGAATTATTGTTCTCATGGCCGCGGCCGTTTTGCCTTGCTTCCCAATCACTTTACCTAAATCTTCTTTATCAACTTTCAATGCCAGAAGTGTAGTTTGCTGGCCTGGGATTTCATCGACAGATACATTTTCTGGCTTATCCACTAATGATTTAGCCATGTGCTCAACTAGTTCTTTTAAATTATCCATTTGATCCTCGATTGGTCCAAGCGCTCTGCTTTATCTCTACAGGCTTATTTGACAAAAAAGCCTGCTAGAACACAAGGCTTTTTTTAACAATAGTCACCTTAAAGCTAGCTTATAGAAAAACTAGGCCTTGGCAGCAGGGGAAACAGGAATGTGCACATGCTTAGGCTTCTTCTTAGCCCCGGTCAGTTGCTTTTTTGAAGGTTTTGTTTCAATACCAGCAAGCTTAAGTACGTGACGTACTGTGTCTGATGGTTGAGCTCCTTGAGTTAACCATGCTTTTGCCTTTTCAGCATTCACAGTTACCTTTTGCTCTTTACCCATTGGGGTTGGGATGTAAGTTCCTAATACTTCAATAAACTTTCCAGTCACATACTTGCGAGAATCTGCAACAGTGATTCTGTATTTAGGGTCGTGCTTTTTACCAACTCGGGCCAAACGTATAACTACCATGAGATACCTTTCCTAAGGACAATACCTTTTCGAATCCAATTTTTTACACTTAAGTTCGCTTTTTATCAATAGCTAATTCGCTAAAATGGAAACTTCATGCCACCACTACCACCAAATGGATTGCCGCCGCCTCGTCCTTTACCTTTTCCGCCCATCCCCATTTTCATTAATCCAGACATCATTTTTTTGGCCTCTTCAAACTGTTTCACCAACTTGTTAACATCTTGAACCTGGGTTCCGCTTCCTAAAGCAATTCTTTGACGCCTAGAGCCATTTAAAATGCGGTGGTCATTTCTTTCCTGAACCGTCATCGAACGTATTATGGCCTCGATTTTTTTAATTTCATTATCCGGTGGGGTCATCGTTTTCATCTGTTTAGAAATTTCACCCATTCCAGGAAGAAATTTCAGCATGCTCTCGAAACCACCCAGCTTTTTTAGCTGCTGAATTTGCGCTAAAAAATCTTCTAACGTGAATTCGTTCGACATCATCTTTTTTGCAGAGCGTTCGGCTTCTTTATGGTCCATCACATCTTGCGCGCGTTCCACCAAACTAAGAACGTCACCCATATCTAGGATTCGTCCAGCCAAGCGGTCCGGGTGAAAGACTTCTAAAGCTGAAACTTTTTCGCCTACGCCCATGAATTTGATTGGAATTCCGGTCATCTCACGGATTGATAAAGCGGCACCGCCGCGCGCATCCCCATCCACTTTGGTTAGAACTAATCCAGATAGTTTTAGGCGCTGATGAAAAGTTTCAGCAACGCTTACGGCCTGCTGCCCTAGCATGGCATCAGCAACCAATAGAATTTCAGTTGGTTCAATTACTTTTTTCAAATCTTCAAGTTCAGTCATTAGGACATCATCAATTTGTAGACGACCGGCCGTATCTAAAAGCAGAACTTCGATCATTTCCTTTTCAGCCCAAACTAGCGCCTGCTTTAAAATCTCGGT
>JAYTMU010000150.1:0-2453 GCA_043728195.1 Bdellovibrionales bacterium | reverse complement strand
TTTATTTATTAAAAACACTTTCAAAGAGTGACAAATTTTTAATTTATTGCAATGACCACAGAGTCAAAAGCTACGCTAACTCCGAACTAGCTCTAATTATCGACGATATTGGATTAAAAAAAATCCCGCCGCAAATCGTTCAAGACTTGCACGATCTTTTAGAAGAGCGCCAAGAAAAATGTACGTTGTTCACGACGCAACTTCCGCTTAAAAACTGGAAAGAAATTATCGATGATGAACTCGCACTTGATACCGTCGTCGACAAGCTTCAACACGGTAGTATCCACATCACTTTAGAAGGTGAAACTTACAGAAAAAAGAAAGCGCTTAAGTGCAACCTTGACAAGCATAGTGTACCAGTGGAAATTACGAAAAATTAACCGCTGCTGAAGCACCTACGGGTGGTACACTATCAAGGAAATCAGCTGGTACAAATCGAGGAAATCCGACACTTAACTGGTTGTGAGCTTCAGAATTTAAAATTATCACCACGACGAAAGATCCCAGGCCCAGACAGACATCCAAAGACTTTGGTTTATATCACGATTTTATTAGGAAAAATATTGATCAATCGAAAACGATTGAAACCCCATATTGGCCTACGGCGGCTCACTCCAACCCGGACCTATCAACAATCGGCTTTTAAAATTTAAATGACAGTGCTTTTAACAGATTTTAGTGGTGATGCCCAAATCAGGGACTTTATGCGGCCGACAATTGATCAGTTCCTATATCTTTACGGGCAGGTGCATAGCTTGCAGATTATCACTTTATGGAATTCACAAAGGACCTGAGACTTACAGCATTGTTCTGGGCAGCTATTTTTTTGACAATGCATGGCCCAATTGCGGCATTTGCTCAAAAATCGTGTCATTCGCTTTTTTCAGCTGAATCTTCATCACTTACACTAGCTCCAAAAAAGTCAATTATTAAACTTTCTGAAGCCCAAGAAGCGGCAAACGAATTCTGGCAATCCAGATTTTTAAAAATTAAGTCAGTAAATGAATTTGAAATTCTTCTTAATTCTGTTGAGGCTAGCCTCTCAAATATGAGTATTTTTGATTTATCAGCCCTGCACAAAATAGACCTGGTGAATACAGTTCGCCAATTACCGCTATCTGATTTGTCTCGCATAAAAGAAATTGTAGCTGGGTCCGGCAGTAGGGTCTTTAACTCAAGACCTGTATCTCCAATAGATGTATGGTTATATCCTCTTGATTTTTACTTCAATCCACAAAATATCCTGTTGTTTTTTAAACAATTCAAATTGTTCTCCGAATATGGATTAAATTTTGCCGATGCCTATTCGGGAATCTATGGCCTTCGTTCCTTCAACCAAACTTTGAGTAGTGCAATCGAGAAGCTACCTGTAGAAATTCAGCAACAAGCTCAAGTGGAAATTAAAAGGCAAATGTCTACTATTCGACTGAACGAAGAGCTGATATCAATGGAAAATGGAAAACTGCAAATTCCGAATTCCCGTTTGTACCGTCGCAATCTTGAGACTATCGCATTAATGTTAGCGCGAGGAAATCTTGAATTTCTAAAAAAGAAATTTGAGAAATTGGGCGTTAAAACTAGAATAGAAATAGTGACAGCGATTGATGAATATTATTCGCAATTAGGAAAATCATTGACACCTGAACGAGGTCGCTATTCTTTTGCAAAAGTTTTACAAGCTGCCGAGATAGTTCAAAGTGCATTTTCTGAATTTTTAAAGACCGACGAACAATTCATTACTATTTATGGTAGCTTTCCAAATGGAAAAGCCGCGCTGAAAGTCTCAGATATCGATATTAAACTTTCGACGGATCTACTTTTGGCACAAACGAAGAAAACAGAGGCAGAAATAAATAATTCACCATTCAGCCTCTTGTTTTCAGATATGGTTGAGCGTGAACTAGATAATTTACCTAATACTTTTTCTAAATTTTGGGAAAAATACAAGAAAGCTGAAGTCGAATTAGGCAAAAACATTCTCAATCGTTTGCCGACTCAACCCTCTGAGCTAATGACAACGCTGTATCCGCCTCGAGATTATAGTAATAATTCTTTTGATGTGCGTTGGTATAACCCTTTGGTTTTGAAAATTACTCGTGATCACATTATATTACAATTATCCGACTTAAGCGGTGATTTAAGCTTAGTTGAACTGCCAGTACCATTTAAATAGTACTTTTTAACCAAATCGGACCAAGCATTTGAAACGATATTTTTCGAAAAACAAAAATTCAAGAAAATATCACCAACATATTTTTATAAAAAGTGTTTAGGGCGTGTCCTCATTTGATAACCTGAAGTTTTAACCAGAGAAAAGTACAGACAAAAGTAACAACAGCTTTGAAATTTCTGGCTAGTTTATCCGCTCTCATCGCAATACTTTTATAGTGTTTTAATTTAGCTGCAAGTACCGTTATATTCGATTACGTGTGGTTATATAGAAAAAGTGATCG
>JAYTMU010000149.1:0-5566 GCA_043728195.1 Bdellovibrionales bacterium | reverse complement strand
CGTATCGCCCTTCACCGGTGAAAGCGTTCCGTTGATAATTCCGCTTATTCCTGTTACTCGGCCATTCCATAGAAGCATCAATGACACTGCTATTCCTATGATAACTCCGCCAAAGAGAGCGTTGATCCAATCTTGATGCATAAATCCTCACTTTATTTAAATAATTAATTTTTTTCGGTCGGCTGCTTTCGCTCGGTCCAGCGAATCATTCCACCAGCCATATTGATCGTAAACTTGTAGCCAAGTTTTATACTTTCAGCGGTTGCATTTCCTGAACGACCGCCACTGCGGCAAACAAAAATGATTTCTTCACTGCGATCTCCATTTTCCAGAAAACGTGTCAAATCAGGGCCAAGCGTAACCAGTTCTGCACCTTTGATATGACCGAATTCTGCATTGAATTCGTCCGGCCGTCTGACGTCAATTACTCTTACTTTTTTCTTTTCAATCTGTGGTAGGTGTGAAAGGACGTCCTCACAGGTAACTTCTGGAATCGCATCCACAACTTGCGGATGTAATGTTCTAGCTTCTTTAATTTTTCCGCACGCAAGATTTGCAGGTACGGCCTCGTGGATCTTTTTAGGATTTGCCAGCTTTAACTCGGCCATAATTTTCTTAAAGTCATCTTTGGTTTTGTCATCACCTAAACGAGGATTAAATTTTCTTTCCAGACCTATTGTTGATGAAGTCTGTCCTCTGTAATCATGGGCGGGATAGATAATCGTTTCGTCTGGAAATTTAAAAAGTTTTTCGTGTACGCTGTCATACAGTTTTTCAGATGACCCTTGCTGAAAATCAGTTCTACCGCATCCCCGAATAAGTAATGTATCACCAGTAAAAATCATATCTTCAAACGAATACGTCATGCAGGTGTTTGTGTGGCCAGGCGTTGCAATGACTTTAATTTTCTTATCACCAAGCAGAAGCTCTTGACCTTCTTCAAGTGGTATATCCACACAATTAACTTCGGCATTTCGACTGACAGCTGTTTTGGCTTGGGTTCTTTTTCGAAGTTCGCCTGCACCCGTGATATGATCAGCGTGAATATGCGTGTCTAGAATATACATTAGCCTTAGGCCCAGCTCTTCAATCAGTTTTAAATCTCGGTCTACTGTTTCTAGCACAGGATCGATAATCGCGGCTTCTTTTGATTTTTTATCCCCGATAATATAGGTGTAGGTTGAAGACTCGGCCTCAAAAAGCTGATGAAAAATAATGTCGGATCTCATGTCGACTCCTTCAAGCTAATTTATTGATTATATTATAAATTAATATCAAACAGTGATGTGCTGGCACATAATTCCTAGTTAAATTATGAAGACTCACTATCCTGCAACGCAATAAGCTCGTCTCGTTTTAAGATTTGAATAGAACGCCCATCTTGCCGGATAAGATTCATTTCTTCTAATTCAGATAAAGCTTTAATAATTGATGAAACAGTACTTGCACAAAAATTTGCGATTTCCTGGCGAGTCCAATTGTGATCCGGATGTAGGTCTTTTAAGTAAACAAGTGCCAGAGCTGTACGACCTAAAATTTGATTTTCAAGAATCATCACCTGATGGGTCTCGGACCTGCGAAGTTCTTTTGAAATTACCTTCACGACATTTTTAAGTAAGACAGGGTACTTTTCAATTGTTGAAAGGATGATCTCTTTAGGCACAAGCTTTAATGTAGTTGGCTCGATCGCCGTTGTCGTGCCGTGGTAACCTTCTTCGGAAAACAGGGCCCGATGGCCAAAAAACTGCCCCTGCCTAAAGAAACGAACTAAGTGTTCCTTTCCCGATGTTGGCCCAGCCAGCATAAGTCCCACTAACCCTTGCTTAACAAAATAGATTCCTCGAGGCTGATCGCCCTGACTATAAACAACTTCACCGCGTTTTAGCGCAATTGTTTTTGACTGAGTTTCGAACTGCCACTTTATTTCAGTTGATAGTTCGGACCATAACTCTTTCCACTCCATTGAAACACCATATTGGAAGTAGGCTTCGATGGATACTAATAATATGACGCACTAATCATCAAATAAGTGGAAGTTTCAATTTTGGCCGTAAGTCACAAAAATCGTTAGGCTTCGGAAAAATTAATCTCAGCCGCCTAATTTAACGCCGCTCACTTCTTTACCGTAAGAACAATTTTCTTCGTGCGATTCTTTTTTGTTGCTATCGACATCCGTTTTTTGACGGGGATCTTTAGGACGTTCATGAGAATTTATGAAGTAGGCGACATCCCAAGCTTCTTGATCGGATAACATGCCGCCACGACTTAAAGGCATATTGGCTTTAATGAAACCTGCGGCCGTATTTATTCTATGCATGCCTGCTCCCCAGTTGTACGAGTTTTTTCCCCACAAAGGTGGAAATACGGTTTTACCCTCTGAATATTGTCCTGCTCCATCGGTCCCATGGCAAAGAACGCAGTTTTTTTCATATACTTTTTTTTCAGCTTCTCAGCTTGGCTCTGTCTCAGATTTTTTAAGTTCAGGGTATCCTTGGCCAGGAAGAATTTTACAAGTTGGTGCGCCTGTGGCAAGCCAATACATGTAACTGACAAGTGCAGTTACTTCTGCGCTGCTAGCATCCGGCACTTTTCCATTCATACTGTACTTAAAGCAGCCTTGAATTCGACTTTGTAAAGTATCAACTTGTTTTGTTTTTTTTCGGTAGGCTGGATACAAGACATAGGCAGCCCAAAGTGGGGATGAATTTGCGAGTCTTCCTGCATTCAAATGACAGTTAACGCAATTTAATGTATTGCCAACATAGGGCTTCGCATATTTCTGAGTTTCATTAAATATCTGTTCACCGGACTTCACGACTTTGCCAAACTCATTATCAGGGATGGCAGTTTCTGCAGGCGGCGAAAAATAAACTGTTGGCTTTGCCGCGTTTAAACTTGTGGGTAAAGTTAGAGATATAGTCATTAGAACTATTATTTGTTTTTTCATTTTCGCTCCTCTGACGTTACACCACTAAGATATTCGGCTACCGCATCGATTTCTTTTGGCTTTTCCAGTAAAAGTCCCCTACCAGTGGTAATTGATTTCTGGGCTCCTTGGTGTGGCCCCTGCCGAGCTTTTGCTCCAACGTTTATCGTAGGTGCCAAGCGCCTGAAGGGCCGAATTGTTTTTGGAAAAGTCGACACAGAAGCAAATCCGAACGCAGGACAAAAGTTTGGTATCCGGGGTATTCCAACACTTATAGTTTTTATGCACGGCTAAGAAGTGAGCCGAATTTCAGGCGTACTTTCCATAGACGAATTTATAAAATGGGTGTCACAAGCGGCTGGCGAACTGCCATCAACACATTATTAGCTTAAAGCCATCGCGGAACTTTCACAAAATGCGATATCTGAAATAGAAGGACGATTCTTAATTTGGCGCCCCAAATCTTTCAGAGCAGTTCGTAAGCCTTCTTCAACGACCGGATGATAAAAGGGCATTTGTAAAAGTTCAAACACGGTTAACTTGCGTTGAATTGCAAGTGCCAGCAAGTGTGCAAGATGTTCGCCTTCAGGAGCAATCATTTCTGCACCCAGCAGTGTTCCTGCTTTAGGATCAGCATAAACTCTTAAGATGCCTGCATTTTCTTGTTTAATAATCGATCTGCCTTGGCCCTCAAAACGCACTTCGCCTACTGCTGGCTTTCGTTGAAGTAGCTGTGCGTAGGTGGCTCCAACTAGTGCGATGTTTGGCGAAGTGAACGCTATACTAAGTGGTGTTCGTCGGCAAAAATGAACCACTTCGTTGACGCAGTTGTAGCCAGCAATTCGACCTTCATCTGCCGCTTCATGTAAAAGTGGCCGATCAGAATCCACATCGCCAGCTAGAAAAATTGGAAGCCCAGAAATTTGCATAGTCGTGGGGTCATAAGTTGGAACTCCTTTTTGATCTAGTTTCGCGCCGGTGTTTTCAAGCCCAAGATAAGATAAGTTCGGCTTACGCCCAACACTTGCAAAAACAGCATCTGAAGTTACGATTTTTCCATTTGATTCAACGTGGAAGCGGCCTTCGCTTGTAGTCAGTCGCGCTGGAGAATCCAGTTGTAAATCCATTTCAGAGGATAAAATTTGAATTGCTACCTCTTGTACAACCGGATCGGTCAATCCAGCTACTGCACGATTTAATCCAAAAGAAGTCACTGCAATTCCCAATCGTCTTAATGCCTGACCGATCTCGGTCCCGATGGTGCCGACACCGATTATCGAAATCTTTGACGGAAGATCTTTAAGTTCAAAAAAATTTTCAGACGTTAAAATATGCTGCGAAAAATCGCTCCATTCCGGTAACAATATGGGGCTTGAGCCCGTAGCAATGACCGTTCGGTTTGCTTGAATAACAAACTTGCCAGCACGGATAATGTTTGGCTCGATAAATTCCGCACGTTCAGAAATTAAATACTTTTGACTGGCATGCAGCCCGTTCTAGCGCAAGTGGTCCCCAACGGCCCAGGATCGATTATCACAAAGCTTTTGTTTGCTTTTTTTACCTCTGCAAGTGCCGAAAGACCCGCAGTGCCTGCACCTAAAATTGCGACATCTACTTTCTGATTCATTAGATTTCAGAAAGTGCAACACCAAGACGCCGGTCTGCTTCCTTAGCAAGTTCGACTAGCTTTGAATCATCAAGCATCTTCATCATAAAAGTGGGCTTAGCTAACTCGACACTTACCCGTCCTTCACCAATATCACGAATTACCGCATTACATGGAAGTAAGCTTGCCACATCCGGATTTTCCAAAAACGCTTCGTAAGCAAGCTGTGGGTTGCAAGCACCAAGTATAACTGTGGGGCTGACATCTTTATTAATTTTTTCTTTTATTTTCGTGTGTAAATCTATCCGAGTTAAGACACCAAAACCTTGTTCCTTCAGTTTTTCTGTAACTTTAGTAACATAGGTTTCAACTTCGCCTGAAACTTCTTTTTTAAAATTAACTTCTTGCATGCTGTGCTCCTTGCTATTTTTTATCTTTCATCTTCCCGTGTTTCATGCCGCCTTTGCCCATCATACTGTTCATCATAGAACAGTGACCCGCTGCCTTCGCACCCTGGCAGTCTTTCATCATTTCTCCGTGGCAGTCTTGCATCGATTTATCTGTTCTTAAACAATCAGCCATTTTCTGATGCATGTCTGCCATATCTTTTTTCATTTCAGGCGTGGCCGCCATATGGTTTGCGGCAGGTGCTGAAGAACCTTTTTCTTCGGCACTGGCAGCAGTTGGAATTAGCAGTGCGAATAATAAGGCGCAGGCAGAAACTACTTTGATCTTCGATAACTTATTTAAATTCATAGAATATTATCCCTTCGGGTTGTGCTAAGGTTGAAAAACCAATTTTTTATTTGTCTCGAAAGCTAGGATGCAATCCAGAGGCCGCGCGAGGTCGATTTGAAAACAGATGGGAAATTCTATTAGGGGAATATGGGGTACATTGGCCCAAATATCAAAAGCATCTAGCGAAATGCGATTGCCAGTTTAAAAACAGCGTGTGTGGAACATTTGATGGAAGCGCTATTTAATAATTTCTAGCTTTGCGATCTTATCGTTTAACATCATCACTTCATTTATGT
>JAYTMU010000148.1:0-6526 GCA_043728195.1 Bdellovibrionales bacterium | reverse complement strand
TTTTGCTGACTTTCAAATTGTCCACCGTAATTGATAAAATAGCCTTCCGGTAACTTTACCTTTTCATTAATTCTAGTTTGAATATCTTTAACTAAGCTGTCTAAGTCGCGTCCGGACGAGTTTGCTAAAACAACAATTCGTCGCTGCGCATTTTCACGATTTACGATATTTGGACCGGTGGACTCAAAAACGTCAGCAACCTGCTCAACGGTTATCTTTGATCCATCAGGCAGGGTTTTAACTGGCGTTCCTTTAATAAGTTCCACATCCGTTCTAGATTTTTCATCAAAGCGCATGAAGACATCAATATTTTTTTGGCCCTCAAGTATTTGGCCTACGACCTCTCCTTGTAATGCTTTTTCTAAAAGGCCAGCAAGGTCGCCCACAACGATTCCATATTTCGAGGCTTCATCACGCATCAACTGAATTTTTACCTGCGGTATCAGAACCTGCTGTTCAATCTGTAGGTCTACTAACCCAGGTGTATCATCAAGGGCTTTTTTTATTTCTGCCGCTTTCGAACGAAGAATAGCTAAATCAGGACCAAACACTTTAACCGCAATTTCAGCGCGGACGCCAGAAAGCAAGTGATCCAAACGATGGGATATGGGTTGACCGATATTAACCACAACGCCTTCGATAGTTCCTAAATTTGTTCGTATTTCATTTAGTACTACTTTTCGCTCGCGGCCTTCATCTTCTTTAAAATCGACATCGATTTCTGATGAATGCACACCTTCGGCATGCTCGTCCTGTTCAGCGCGCCCAGTCCGGCGTGAAACCGATTTAACTTCTGCCGATTTTAAAATTAGGTTTTCCGCCTGAAGCCCAAGTTTGTTTGACTCCTCAAGCGAAATTCCGGGTTGCGCCATCATTGAAATGGTCGCTGTGCCTTCATTAAACTTCGGTAAGAAATCACGGCCCATGGTGAACGATAAAGCAACGGCTCCAATGAATAAAAACGTGGTGACACCAATGACAACGTACGGATGTTTCAGAGATTTGTGCAAAATCTTTGTATCAATCCGTTTTAGAAATCGGACCAGAGCGCCATCTTGATGCTGCAGTAATTTTCCTTTAACAAGCAGGTACGAGCACAGCGCAGGTGTTACCGTTAGTGACACAACCATCGAAGCCAATAGGGCTACGATATACGAAATGCCTAGCGGAATAAAAAGTTTTCCTTCAATTCCACCCATACTGAATAAAGGTAAAAATACAAGACAGACAATAATTGTAGCAATCACGATTGAATTACGTACTTCGCTAGACGCTTCGTAAATAACTATCAGCGTATTTCGTGGCGTAGCACTTTGACTGTTTTCTCGAAGCCTTCTAAAAACATTTTCGACATCCACTATAGCATCATCAACCAATTCACCAATTGCGATTGCTAACCCTCCCAAAGTCATTGTGTTAACAGATAGGCCAAACATTTTAAAAACAATTGCGGCAATAACAAACGACAAGGGAATAGCGACAATAGTAATAAATGTGGTGCGAAAATTTAATAAGAAAATAAATAAAACGGCTAACACAAGAATGACGCCGTCCCGCAGCGCTTCTTTCACATTATCGATAGAGGTTTCAATAAAGTTAGCTTGTTTAAAAAGATGCGGATTAAGGTCTACATCCGTGGGAAGTGTTTTTTCTAATTCTTTAAGTGCGGCTTCAATTTGCTCAGTTAAGTCTACAGTGCTTGCGCCGGGTTGTTTTTGAATGCTCATAATCACGCCTGATTTTGCGTTAACGCTGGCATCACCCCGCATTATTTGCGGTGCTTCTTTAACTTCTGCAATTTGCCTAACTAAGACTGGCCGACCTTGATAATTTCCTACGACCGAATTTAAAATTTCATCTTTATTTCGTATCGCACCCAAAACGCGTATTAAAGATTCATTGCGGCCGATGTTAATAAACCCACCGGTTGAATTTAAACTAATTTCAGATAAGTTGTGTTCGATGTCTTCAATTGATAACTGCAGTTTTTGAATTTTCTCAGCCGATAAAAGAATTTGAAACTGCCTAACCCCACCACCAATAGATATGACTTGAGAAATTCCTGGAATGCTTAATAACCGTGGTCTGATGGTCCAGTCAGCAATGGTGCGTAAATCCATAGGACTTATTTTTGCATCTTTTGACGTAAGACCTACCAGCTGGATTTCTCCCATGATGGAAGATATCGGCCCCATGATTGGAGTTGTGTTTTTAGGAAGTTTCTCTTTTGCTAAGGTTAATTTTTCTTGAACAAGCTGACGGTTTCGAAATGTATCAGTACCCCAAGCAAATTCCACATAGACAATACTTAAACCAACGCCTGAACTTGAGCGCACGCGTTCGACGCCAGGTAAGCCGTTTAATGTAGTCTCTAGTGGGAAAGTAACAAGGGTTTCAACTTCTTCTGGGGCCAAGCCTTCAGCTTCGGTCATGATGGTGACGGTTGGGCGGTTTAAATCAGGAAACACATCGACAGGTAAATTGGCTGCTATCCAACCACCGTAAGCTAGTAATAGCGCGGCACATGCGACGACGACCATGCGGTGGGTTAGCGAAAATTTAATAATACGGTCTAACATGTTGGCTCCTGCAAGCAAATCTATTTTAGAAAATTGGTTTTAATGTTTGCTGTGATCCATGACTTCGGTGGAAGCGGCTTCAAGCTTTAGTGGGGTAGGGTAGGTAACTTCCGATCCTTTTTCCCCTTCACGCTTCGCTTGCACGCTAAGCTTTCCGTTGGTCGTTAAATCAATATTTTTCGAAAATGTACAAACGAAGTTTATTTCGCTAGCTACACAATCTGCTTTGGTTGATTTTTTTCCACTGAACATTATTTGTAGTGAAGCTTTGCTAACGGATGGATTCTTCCACTGCATATCTAATAAATAAACTTTTAAAATGTTTTTACCCTCAAGAACAAGCTCTGTGTGAAATGCACCAGGCATACGGATAAAGCCACCGTTGGGGCCTGCTTTGTCTTCACCGTGTGCTAAAGATAATTCTGAATTTGCCAAAATCGCGGTAGTTAAAATAAGTATTCTGTTTTTCATCAGTCGCTTCTTTCTTAAAAGGGTGCACCGGTTGTCTGGGGTGCAAGATCTTAGTTGTAATACGTTCATGCTTTCTGGTTTGTGACACTCTATTTTTAAAAATTCTTAACATACACTACCTAGGTATACAGTAGCCGTAAATCTGCCAGGTGTCATTCACACGTGTTGACATTACCCACGGGGGGTATTAGTTCCTTTGTAAGGAGTTTTAATGGCTACATCGGAAAATTACAAGCAGCGAAAAAAACAAGAGGATAAAGCTCATAAGCCGTCTCACGATCACAGTCCGGAGCTGCGACGACTTAGTCGAATTAAAGGCCAAGTTGAAGGTGTTGAACGAATGATTACGGATCACCGCTATTGTCCTGAAATCGTTATCCAGATAAAAGCCATCCGCTCCGCACTACGTAGTCTTGAGGCCAACATTATAGAGGGCCACATGCGCCACTGTGTGAAAGATGCCATTAAAAGTAGGGATCCAGAAGTTGTACAAGAAAAAATTGATGAAATTCTTTTGCTTATGAAAGGGCAAAATTAATAATTAAACCAATCAACAAAAAAGGAATCAAAAATGAAAAAAACATTAACCCTAGCAAGTTTAGCACTTATGACCTTATCCCTTTACACTCCTTCAGCATTAGCAGCTGTTAGTAATGCAAAAGCAATTGAACTGGCTCCGCACCGAGTGGACAGACTTGTTGCCCTGAACAAGCTAGACAAATCTTTCGTTACAAAAATGGAAAAGGTGGAAGTGGTCGTTGTTGAAAATCAAGCTCCGGTTTATTTTAAAGCGACCGTGTCACAAACAGCGCCAGCAACTGGAAATCCTGTTCAAGTGCAAATTTCTTTAGATCAAGACGGAAAGCCCTTAGCATTTCAACTTGTAGCGGGCGGGATTGCAGGACCTGATTCAGCATGGCCTGGTAAAACAGCCGGTGAATTGACCGAAAATGCTCTACATTACGTTCTTGAAAATGCAGCTAGTGGAAAAATTGCATTATTTGATAAATCAGCTACAAGCGTAACGCTAACAAAAGCAAATTTAAATAATGAAGCCGTGGCCCTTGGTCAAGTGCGCTCGTCAGCTACAACTGAAAAATTAAATATCTATCTTAAAATGGATGGATCACTAATTAAAGCTGAAGTTGTCCCTTAATCTTTTAGGATGTAAATTGAAATTATTTAGGTTGTTAATTCTATTTAATGTTTTTGGTCTAATGGGGTGTGGATATATCGTCTATGATAAATCCACACCAGTTGGAAAGATGGATTACACTTTGCCAGCTGAAAAAATTGCAAGCCTATCTTATCCTGTCTTAGCACAGAAGGTTTTTGCTCCTAAATGCATTTCGTGTCATGCAAACTCGGACGAAACAAGTTTAGCAACCTATGCTGATATTATTAAAAATAAAGACCTAATTAAAAAAGCAGTTTTCGTAGATAAAACGATGCCTAAAAAGGGAAGCCTTACGGAAGAAGAGCTAGCTTATTTGTGGAACTGGCTAGAAATTGAAGCCCCCGAATTTCCGCAAAATGGAGATTTAGATCCGCCACTAGAAGAAGAGCCATTGGTTGCAACCTTTGCCTCGATTGATAAAAATATTTTTCAAGTGACGTGTAAAGAGTGTCATAATCCAGGCGGTACAGGAAAGCGTGTAGGTCTAGATAAAGATTCGCTGATGAATTCTCCTTTGGAATTGATCCTTCCAGAAAACCCCGACGAGTCAGGCCTTATTATTGCGCTTGAGCGTTCTGACGATAAGCGCATGCCTCCGGCAAAAGAAGGTTATTCAGCATTAAGTGAACAAAGTATCGCTGTGATTCGAAAATGGATCGCGAATGGTGCAAAAGATTAATAAAAAAGGAATAAATAAATGAAAATACTTATTTTTAGCGTTCTGATACTTGGTTCAATTTTTTCTGTCGCTGAAACCGTTCTATGTGAAGGTATGACGAATGACGTGAATGCCAGTGAAAATGTTAAGTTTGAATTACAAATTAAAAAAGATGATAAAAATCCTATTTTTAAGGATTTGGGATCATTTTATAAATCCACTATCAAGTTTTATTATACTAGCGGACGCGTATTTCAAGGTGCTGATATTTCTGCAGAAGTCAGTACTCGCCCTAACGCAATTGTTTTTAAAGGATCGGTGCCGGGTCAGCGGAACTTAAAATTATCTTTTAAAGCTGATGGCAGTATCGATACGGCTGTCATGACTTACGATTCTAAAATTAGTGCTCAGGCAGTTCAGTGCCAGGTCGTGGGCTCGTTACCGGATAGACCTGTTTGCAGGCAACCACCCGAATCGTCTGAACAGTTGCTTCAAGCTATTAGAAATTCTGATATTAACGCCGTTGAAACGGCGATCGAATGTGGTGCCAATGTTAATTTGGCAGATGTGAACGGCTGCACACCAGTCATGCTGGCACTTGAACCCATGTGCGGACAAAAAAAATCACTTCCGTTTAAATCTGCGACAGGTAAAATCGTTGGTGTCGTCGACACTTTAACTAGTAACGGTGCCTTTGTAGCTGTTGCTGATAAAAATGGTGAAACACCACTAATGAAGGCCGCAAAAATGGGTGTCACCGATGTGTACGAAACCTTCACTGCACTAGAGGCAGATTTTGACGCTCAAGATAACCTGGGCTACAGCGCGCTGATGTTTGCCGTGCTAAACGGTGACGCTTGGATTATCGAACAAATTCTTGAAGGCAATCCAAATCGTTCACTTAAAAACAAGGACGGCAAAACGGCATTCGAGTTAGCTACAAACTTAAAAAAAGATACTGTGGCTGATTTAGTTCGAATTGCTGACCTAGAAGTTGTGGTTGAGGGGTTAGAAAATGGTTCGTGCACTCCGTTACTGATTAATTTAACTGAAGGCCAAGTTGTCGATCTAACGCTTGTAGCAACTGATCGCATGTTTAAATTAGATTCAGCCGTGTTAGGCATAGATTTAATGGCTGATAGGAATAGCAAAGCCAAAAGAACCTTCGCTGCAAGCGCCAAAGGTGAATTTAAATTCACATGTGGTTTTCATGGTGGCAATCAGCCCTCGGAGGGCGTAATTGTTGTGAAGTAGTCCACCAATAGGGAGATTTTATCGAAACAGTTATAAACGCAAATTTAGTAAAAGATCCAGTGTGTGGAATGAACATAGATCCGCACACTTCCAAGGGTGGTTCGTCGCTATTTCAGCTTCACACATATTATTTTTGCAGCACAAAATGTAAAACTAAATTTGATGCTGCACCGAAAAGCTTTTTAGATTTAAAAAAAACTGAGGTAAAGCTTAGAAACTGATCCCTTATAAGGTCCTAGATCAGCTTACTCCGACCTCTAAAGACTTGATATATTTAGATTTTTTTCATTCGGACGGTACTTCTGATTGTGTACAATCAGAAGTCAACCAACGAGCCACATAACTTATTGAATAGACTTATTTTATTGAGGCGGTATGAGCCACCTA
>JAYTMU010000147.1:0-41412 GCA_043728195.1 Bdellovibrionales bacterium | reverse complement strand
CTTGGTCGGCCTGGACACACAGAGGCAAGTATCGATTTAGCAAAACTAAGCGGGTTAACGCCTGCAAGTATCATTTGCGAAGTCATTAATGATGATGGTTCGATGGCCCGGCTTCCAGATCTGAAGATGTTTGCACAAAAGTTTAATTTAAAAATTGGCTCGATAGCTGATTTAATTTCTTATAGAAAGAATTTGTAATGAAATCAACCAAATCCGTAAAAACCGCAAAATCAAAAGGTAAAAAAGCTCAGAAATCGTTGCGTATTGCAGTTGTGACCTCGCGATTCAACGAAGAAATTACCGCAAAACTTGAAGACGGAGCATTTGATTTTTTAGAAGAGGTTGGGGCACAAATTTTGTCGATTCGTGTACCCGGAGCCATCGAAATTCCACTGGCAATTCAAGCACTGCTAGAGACCAAAAAAGTTGACGGAGTTGTCGCGCTGGGTGCCGTTATCCGCGGCGAAACAACTCATTATGATTACGTTTGCCAATCCGTTGAGCGCGGTTGCTCGGAATTAATGCTTCGTTACAAAAAGCCAATTGGCTTTGGTGTTTTGACCACTGAAAATGACGAGCAAGCATTGGCACGAGCTGGCGGTAAGCATGGCAACAAGGGCTACGAATCCGCGCAAGTCGTTATCGAGATGATTGGACTTCTGAAAGAAATCAAATCAATATAGTCTGTAATGCCGGACAAGAAAAAACGACCGCTTAAAAACCTTTTTACTAAAAAATTCAGCAGCCAATTTAGTAGCGATCGAACGCAAGAACTTAGCAAACGAAAACGCGAAATCTTTTTTATTTTTGCACTGTCGATCCTGCTTGCATTCTTAATTGGTGTTGAAGTCTATATTTTCCGATCGGGGCAGAACTTACCATCCTCGTACGTTTTATTTTTTATAGGCCTAGTTAACGTCAATTTAATTTTAGTACTGCTGCTACTTTTTCTAATTTTTAGAAACGTCGTCAAAGTTTTTATCGAACGTCGAGGTAAAATTTTTGGCTCGTCGCTAAAGTCTAAATTAATTGCGTCGTTTGTTTCGTTTTCAGTAATACCAACTCTTCTAGTTTTTACAATCTCGGTATTTTATCTAAACAGCAGCTTCGAAAAATGGTTTTCGCAGCGAATGTTGTCGGTACTTCGAAATGCCTCCGAAGTTATAGATACGTTTATTGCTAACGAAAAAAAGCGCGGTTACGAATATGCTCGCCTGTCGACAAGACAAATTAAGACTTCGGATTCCCAGCGTCGCTTAGCAAAATTAGATGAAATTCGAGCTATCTACAAATTAGATGCAATCGAATATTATGACAATCTGATATCAGATCGTTTAGTGTCGCAAGATCCGGATTTAAATTCAGATGTGGTTCCATCGCTAAATTTCGATTTTCTTCAACGAGGCATCATTGGCCGTGACGAGGCCAGCATTATTCAAATTTTTGGTGACTACAATTTACTACGATTGATGGTACCCGTTGATAAAAAGACAGATTCGGGTGTTATTGTTGTTACGAAATTCTTAAATTTAACGCCAGGTTCTAAGTTTGATGACATCGTTGGAGCGTACCAAGAATTTCATGACAACTCGTTAGTCGAATACCCACTGAAGTCTATCTATTTTATTATGCTTATCGTAATGACTTTAGTTATTTTATTTGCGGCAGTTTGGTTTGGTTTTTACTTGGCAAAGCAATTATCTATTCCGCTAGTGCAATTGGGTCGCGCCACCAAACGAGTCGCTGCCGGTGATTATTCCCCGTTGGAAATTTCTTCCGGCAGTGAAGAAATCAATAGCCTTATCGGCAATTTCAACCAAATGATTACAAATTTATCCAGCTCCGAACTAGAGCTGCAGCAGACGTTAAAAAATTTAAATCAGTACACTCATTATGTAGAAATTGTTTTAAAGAATGTTAGTGCTGGTGTAATTTCGGTTGATATGAACGGACTTATTACGACAATGAACGGTCGCGCCGGAGAACTTCTGCAAGTTGACCCGGCTCAATTTATCGGAAAGCACATCCGTACCAGCATGAGCGAGGACAACTACAAATTATTCACAGATATCGTAAAATTCATGCAGGATAACAAGCTAGTTAGTCTGTTGAAAGAGCAGCGCATCCAAGTCCAGAGTGATGCAATCCCACTGTCGATCAATATTTCAATTTTGGTTGACGAAGATAAATCCGAAATTGGACGCATTATGGTTTTCGATGATATGACTCCGATTGTGAATGCGCAAAGGGCCGCGGCGTGGACCGAGGTTGCGCGGCGAATCGCACACGAGATTAAAAATCCGCTAACTCCGATTCGTTTAGCTGCTGAACGCATTGCTAAAAAGTTTGGTGGTCAAATTAATGACCCTGCTTTTTCGGACTCAATAAAAATGATAGTTAATCAAGTCGACGATATGCGGTTACTTGTTAATGAATTTAGTCAATTTGCGCGTTTACCGCAGCTAAAACCAATTCCCGCGCAGATGAATGATGTGATAAAAGCGGCATCGCAATTATATGTCGATAATCATCCACAAATTGAATTCCAAATCATGCTTGAGCCTACATTACCCGAGTTTAAATTTGATCCGGATCAAATTAAGCGCGTTTTGGTCAACTTAATTGAAAACGCTATCGACGCAGTCCAAAAAGTCGAAAACTCGCTGGTCAGAATTCAAACCGAATACAACTCACGATTGAAAGTGCTTAAAATTTCAATAGCCGATAACGGTGTAGGAATACCGCATCGTGACCGCGTGCGTATTTTCGAGCCCTATTATTCCACCAAAGAAAAAGGTACTGGACTAGGATTACCAATTGTAAAGAGTATTATCGAGGACCACAGCGGAGTTATTAGGGCTTTAGAAAATTCTCCGCAAGGCACTAAAATGGTTATAGAGCTACCAATCATACCCATTGAAAGTTTTTAGTACGGATAAAAAAGCTGAAACCCAGGGAGCACTCATGGAACTGCATGCACAGAAAAATAGAATCAAGATCCTTATCATTGACGACGAGGCCCCCATCCGGGAGGTGCTATCTGAAAGTTTAAGAGATGATGGTTTCGAAGTTCTTGTTGCGCCAGATGGTCCTTCAGGTTTGCAATGTCTAAAGGATTTTATGCCGGATGTTTGCTTTCTAGATATTTGGATGCCAAAAATGGACGGTATCGAAGTGCTAACGTTAGCCGTACCGCTTTTTCCTGAAACTTCGTTCGTCATGATTTCCGGTCATGGCACTATTGAAACTGCAGTGAAGGCAACTAAGATCGGCGCATGGGATTTTATTGAAAAGCCGTTATCTTTAGATAAGGTAACTATAGCTATTGATCACATCGTGCAGTTGAAATCCGAAAAAGATGAAAAAAATGCCCTACTAAATAAGTTACGAAAAAGCATAGCACTTGTTGGTGAATCCGAAGCCATGAACAAAGTCCGCACGCAGGTAACCGAGTTTGCAAAGACTCCGAATGCTGTCTTAATCCAGGGCGAGCTTGGTTCCGGCCGAGAACTCGTAGCTCAGAACATTCACTACATGAGTCCACGGGCCAGCGCGCCGTTTTCAGATATCAACTGTGCAACTTTGCCACAGGACTTAATCGAAATTGAACTCTTCGGAATCGAAAAAGGTGCATTACCTGGAATTGATAAAACTCGTCGCGGAAAAATTGAATTGATCGACGGGGGCACGTTATTGATCCAGGAAATTGAAGAGATGCCTACCGTGTTACAGGAAAAGATTTTTAATTATTTAAAAACAAAAAAGTTCAAGCGTTTCGGAAGTTCCGATGAACATGCCTCAGACACACGATTATTACTAACATCTTCTTACACGCTAGAAACTCTAAAGAAAAACAACAAAATTCACCCCGAGCTTGAAAAAGTGATTCAAAGCTCAAACATGTTTGTGCCGCCACTGCGTGAGCGCAATCAAGATATACATTCACTAGTAGTTCATTTCAGCGACTTAGCTGCAAAGCAAATGGCTTCGCTTCGAAAAACAATTTCCGAGCAAGGTATGAAGCTTTTAAATAAACACGCGTGGCCTGGTAACGTACGCGAGCTTAAAAACTTCATCGAGCGAGTCTATATTTTAACCCCGTCTGATTTTGTCGATGTGCATGACCTTCGTTTTGCTGGACTCATAGATAAGCGGGAAGCGGCAGCGGGATCTGCTATGGATGTTGCTGATATGTCAACTTTCCGCGAAGCAAGGGCCGAATTCGAAAAAGAATATTTGATCAAAAAAATTCAAGAAAATGGCGGTAACATTTCTAAAACAGCTGAATCCATCGGGCTCGAGCGTAGCTACTTGCACCGAAAAATTAAAGCTTACGGGATCGAGGCTAACATATGAAGTGGACACAAACACATCTATTCACATACAAAGAAGCGCCGTCGGATGCCGAAATTCCGTCACATAAGTTAATGATGCGCGCGGGTCTAATGAAGAAGCTAGCCCCAGGTCTTTATTCGTATAGCAGCATGGGTCTGCGGGCGATTCGAAAATTTGAAAATATTATTCGTGAAGAGTTAGCTAAGCTGAACGCAATCGAAATTTTAATGCCTATGGTTCAACCCAAAGAACTTTGGGTTGAAACCAACCGCTGGACTGAAATGGGTGCAGGGCTATTAAAATTTAAAAACCGAAATGATCATGAGTTCTGCCTTGGTGCCACGCACGAAGAAGCGGTTGTCGATTTCGTACGTCATGATTTGAAATCGTACCGTGATTTTCCAAAAAATATTTACCAAATCCAGACTAAATACCGCGATGAAATTCGCCCCCGTTTTGGTTTAATGCGTGGACGCGAATTTATTATGAAGGACGCCTACAGTTTCGATATGGATCAAGCCGGAGCTCTGAAAGCGTACGATGCGATGTACGCGGCTTACGAGCGTATTTTTAACAGATTGGGTTTGCAATTTCGAATCGTAAAAGCAGATGCCGGGAACATTGGCGGAAGCCAAACCCACGAATTCCAATTACTGGCTGAAGCTGGTGAAGATTCGCTACTTGTTAGTGATAAAACAAGCTTTGCTGCGAACATCGAAGTGTGTCCCGCAATTGATCCAGTACCATACAAATCAAAAGAAACCGAAACGAAGACCAAAGAAAAATTCGCAACACCAGGACAAAAAACAATTGCAGAGCTTGCGAAATTTACCGGCGTGGCGGAATTTGAGTTAGTGAAAACTTTATTTTTCAGCAGCAATGAAGATTCCAAAGATAAATCGCTAAAAGCATTTGCAGTGTTACTTCGCGGCAGCGATGAGGTGAATCCTATCAAAGTAAAAAATATGCTAGGAATGACGAACGCGCCACAGTTGTTAACAGACGATGAAGTAAAATTAGTGACCTCGGCAAATCCAGGATCCTGCGGACCACTTGGATTAAAAATTCCTATCTACGCTGATCATGGTATCGAAAATTTTAAAAACTATATTGTTGGCGCTAACGAAGACGGCTTTCATTTTAAAAATGTAAATCACGCAGCTGACTACCAAGTTACCAAGTTTGCAGATTTGCGATTAGCGAAAGAAGGGGACAAGTGTCCTGAGTCTGACGGTCTCCTTAAATCCTACCGTGGGATCGAAGTCGGTCATGTGTTTTATCTAGGTCAAAAGTACGCGAAGAAAATGAACGGTGTGTTTTTAGATAAAAACGGAAAATCACAATTCTACGAAATGGGTTGCTACGGAATTGGTGTGACCCGAACAGTGCAGGCAGCTATTGAACAAAGTCACGATGCTGATGGAATCATTTGGCCAGCTGCAATTTCGCCATTCCAAGTTCATATTTGTCATCTGGATCCGAAAGATGCAGAACTTACTTCGTATGTAGAAAAGATGAAACTTAGTCTAGAGGAAGAAAAGATTGAAGTTTTCTTAGATGATCGGGACGAGCGCCCCGGAATAAAATTTAAAGACGCTGATCTACTAGGCTTTCCAGTGCGAGTGGTCGTTGGACGAAAAGGTTTTGATGCAGGACAAATAGAAGTCGTCATCAGAAAAACTAAAGAAGTTACAAAATTAGCAGCTGCTGATGTTGCTAAAAAGGTTGTGGAAATATTAGCATGAGCTTTTTAAAAAATCCTCTCATTCTGGCCCTTGATGTTGATAGCAAAGTAGACGCCATTAAAATATTAGATTATATAGGCGATATGGTCGGCGGAATTAAAGTCGGCCCACGACTGGTCTACAATTACGGTTCCACCCTTGTCAGCGAACTGGCTGAAATAGCCCCGGTTTTTGTTGATAATAAGTACTTTGATATACCATCAACTATGGAATCTGCAGTACGCGCTACTTTCAAAGCCGGCGCAACGTTGGTCACCGTGCATGCCTTAGCAGGACATGAAGCTTTAGTAAAAATGGCTGCACTGGAAAGTGAATTAAATCGCATTCGACCGTTTAAAATTTTGGCTGTGACCGTGCTAACAAGCTGGGACAAATCCTCATTTCCCGAAAATTTTCACTCGTGGTCGGTAGAAAATCATGTGCGCAGCTTATCGCAGTTGGCCTACCAAGCAGGGCTTCGCGGACTGGTTTGTTCAGGTCACGAACTTCAGCTTCTTACCCAAAAAGATTTGTTTAAAGTCGTTCCGGGCATTCGTTTATCCAGCGATGTGACTGAAGATCAAAAGCGAATCATGACTCCTAAGGAAGCGATAAAATCCGGCGCTCACGCGCTAGTTGTCGGACGAACCATAATAAAGTCTGTTCAGCCCCGCGAAACAGTTTTAGAAATTTTAGAAGGCTGTTAACTCGTCATATTTAAATTCAAATTAGAAAGTAATTATTTATGAAAAAAGTATTTCGCCCAAAAGGATTTGCCGCAAAAAGTAAACCAGCTTCAGTCAGCCCGCCAAAAAGTTTAAAGTTCGATGCACCCCGCGAACCTAAACCAACGTTTCCGAAAGGGTGGCGCCATGTTGCTGGGACGCACGCAATAAAAGAACTACTAAAAAAGCGTCCGAAGTCAGTGCAAGCTGCATTACTGCAAAACAATTGGAAAACGTCTGCAGATCTTCGTGAAGTTGTCGACGTGTTAAACGCTTTGAAAATTAAATTCGAAGAAAAATCCGAAAGCCAGCTGGCGCAACTGTGCCACTCGCACCAAGGCGCAGTTCTATTTTCAAATGAAACGCCCGAATTCAAATATCAAGATCTGGGCTGGGAAAATAATGGTCTAGTTGTCGCACTTGACGGCGTCGAAGATCCACACAACTTGGGCGCTGTTCTGCGAACAAGTTGGTTGATGGGTGTGCACGGAGTCATAATTCCGGACGACCGCGCCGTTGGAATTACCGCAACAGTTAGTAAAGTTGCCTGCGGCGGAGTTGAGCACGTTCCAATCTATCGAAATAATCAGTTTACTCAACCTTTCGAAACTTTAAAGCAAGCCGGATTTTGGGTTTATGGTCTAAGCCACCGAGCGAAAAAAACCATTTACGATATTAAATTTCCCGAAAAAGTAATTTGGGTTTTAGGTGCAGAAGACAAAGGTTTAAGGACGACGACCGAGAAACTTTGTGATGAATTAGTAAGCATTCCACAACTGTCAGCTGACGCTAGTTACAATGTTTCGGTGTCGGCAGCACTTGCGCTTGCAGAAACCAAACGGCAGTGGAGTTCTAAAAAATAGACTGTACTGAAAATTATTTTGACCTAATTACCTAGTTCCAGTAGAAATTCTACTTTGCAGCATAAACCGAATTTATTTTTTTCGACTTGTGTCTGACGTTGCTGGTTTAGCTCAATTGGTAGAGCAGCTGATTTGTAATCAGCAGGTTGCGGGTTCGAGTCCCATAACCAGCTCCAAATTTTTACGAGTGCGCAACTGTTTGGGTAGGTGCCCGAGTGGCTAAAGGGGGCAGACTGTAAATCTGCTGGCTTACGTCTACGAAGGTTCGAATCCTTCCCTGCCCACCAAATCGATTTCGCAAGAAGTAGGTTTCAGTTTCTAGTAGCCACGGTTTATGATCGCACCTGCGATCATACTAGAAAGCAGCTGTGTAGTCGCAAAAGTTTGTACCCGGGCGGGGGTAGCTCAATTGGCTAGAGTATCTGCCTTCCAAGCAGAGGGTTGCGGGTTCGAGACCCGTTCCCCGCTCCAAATTTAGTATTACCAGAATTCCGGTATGCCGGTTAACTGGTATACCGGAATTCCGGGCAAAGCGCCCGTGTAGCTCAGTGGTAGAGCACACCCTTGGTAAGGGTGAGGTCGTCGGTTCGGCTCCGATCACGGGCTCCAAATTTTGGATTTGTTTTTAAAGTGTTTAGAAGTTTAAGATTGAGAAGATTTTAAAAGATTAAGAAGTTTAGAACGAAAATACATAACAAGCTCTGCAGGAGGACATAATGTCTAAAGAGAAATTTTTACGGAACAAACCCCATGTGAACATCGGAACTATCGGTCACGTCGATCATGGAAAAACAACTTTAACAGCGGCTATCACAACGACTCTGTCGAAACTAGGTAACTCTAAAGCAATGGCTTACGATCAAATCGATAAGTCCCCTGAAGAGAAAGAGCGTGGTATTACAATTTCTACGACTCACGTTGAGTACGAAACGGCAAACCGTCACTACGCACACGTTGATTGCCCAGGACACGCTGACTATGTAAAAAACATGATCACTGGTGCCGCACAAATGGATGGCGGAATTCTAGTTGTTTCTGCTGCCGATGGCCCTATGCCTCAAACACGTGAACATATCCTACTTGCTCGTCAAGTTGGCGTTCCATCTCTTGTTGTTTTCATGAACAAGTGTGACATGGTTGACGACAAGGAATTATTAGAACTAGTTGAAATGGAAATTCGTGAACTTCTTTCTAAATACGATTTCCCAGGCGATGAAATTCCAATCATTCAAGGTTCTGCTAAACTTGGTTTAGAGGGCGTTGATTCTGATCTAGGAACAAAATCAATCATGAAATTGATGGAAGCGTGTGACACATACATTCCACAACCTGCTCGTGCAGTTGATAAAACTTTCTTAATGCCAGTTGAGGACGTGTTCTCAATCTCTGGTCGTGGAACTGTTGTTACTGGCCGTGTAGAGCGTGGAATCGTTAAAGTAAATGACGAGATCGAAATCATCGGTATCCGACCAACTCAAAAAACAACTGTTACAGGAATCGAAATGTTCCGTAAGCTTCTTGATGAAGGTCAAGCGGGCGATAACTGTGGTGTTTTACTTCGTGGAACTAAAAAAGAAGACGTTGAGCGTGGACAAGTTCTTGCTAAGCCAGGAACAGTTAAGCCGCACAAAAAATTCAAAGGCGAGGCTTACATCCTTACTAAGGAAGAGGGCGGACGTCATACTCCATTCTTTACAAATTACCGTCCACAGTTTTACTTCCGTACAACTGACGTGACTGGTGTTGTAACTTTAAAAGCAGGAACTGAAATGGTTATGCCTGGCGATAAGATCGAGGTTAACGTTGAGTTAATCACCCCGATCGCAATGGAAATGGGATTACGTTTCGCAATTCGCGAAGGTGGTCGTACCGTTGGTGCCGGCGTTGTTACAGAAATCGTTGAGTAATTCGAAACGCTGCTTTAACGCATAGCAATAAGGCCGCTTTCACAAATAAACAAAATTCAAGCAAAGGGGATAACTTAACAGTTGTCCCCTTTGTGTTTTTAGAGTTATATTCTGCGTCTTGTGTCAACTATAGGGGAATAGCTCCAGTGGTAGAGCGAACGACTCCAAATCGTTAGGTCGTGGGTTCGAATCCCTCTTCCCCTGCCAATTTGGTTTTTCAACTTGGCGTTGATGCAGTATTTTTTAACCCGCGAGGATCCGAATGGATAAAACAAATTCTAAAATTTTAACTTTAAGTTTCGTAGCATTTGCAGCTCTGATCGGAATCACTATTTCAACTTTATTAAAAGTTTTCTCTGGTGCGTTTGGTCCCGTTGCCAAAGCAATGAATTACGATTTGTTTCGTCATGGCCTTCCCGTAGCAGTGGGATTAGGTTTATTTATCTATCTGCAATTTAATAAGAACGTTTTAACGTGGGCTGATGAAGTCATCGCTGAAATTAAAAAAGTTGTTTGGCCTCCAGCAAAAGACACGCGTGGAATGACAATTATCGTGATCATCATGGTTTTAATTTCCAGTGTGATCGTCAGCTTTTTTGATATGTTTTCGGCTTTTGTTCTGAACCAATTAATGAAGTAGGGGTTAGCATGGATAAAAAATGGTACATCGTTAACGTTCAGACCAGCTGTGAAAACACAGCTAAAGCTGCTATCGAAGAAAAAATTCGCTCAAATAAAATGGAAGCCATGTTTGGTGACATTTTAATTCCTGCGGAAAACGTTGTCGAATTAGTAAAGGGTCAAAAAACTACAAAATCTCGGAAGTTCTTTCCTGGATACATTTTTGTACAGATGGTGCTGAACGACCAAACGTGGCACTTAGTAAAAAACTCTTCAAAAGTCGGCGGTTTCGTTGGCGGTACAAAAACTCGTCCACCAGAAGTGCCCGAGCACGAAGTTATGCGTGTGACACAGCAGATGGCGGGCCTGGGTGAAAAACCACGCGCCAAAGTCAACTTTTCGGTTGGCGAACAAGTTATGGTTGTTGACGGACCATTTAGCTCATTCAACGGGACTGTTGAAGACATCAATGAAGACAAAGCAAAAGTTAAAGTATTGGTTACAATCTTCGGACGACCTACTCCTGTTGAGTTAGATTTCGTTCAAGTTGAAAAGACATAATTATTTTTTAATTTGTTAGATCATGGGGATCTAGCAAAAAATTCAACCTCATAAATAAGTGGGAAAATCATGGCAAAAAAAGTTACAGGTATGATTAAGCTACAGATACCGGCAGGGAAAGCTAATCCAGCTCCTCCCGTTGGACCGGCACTTGGACAACATGGGGTAAACATCATGGAATTCTGCAAGCAGTTCAATGCTAAGACGCAAGCGTTAGGTGACGCTATCGTTCCGATCATTATTACTGTTTACCAGGACCGTTCGTTTACATTCATCACCAAGACGTCTCCGGTATCTTCGTTAATCAAGAAGGCATTGAAATTAGAATCAGGTTCTAAGATGCCGCAAAAAGACAAGGTCGGCAAAATTAAGCAAGACCAAATCAGAATAATCGCAACAACTAAGTTGCCCGATTTAAACTGTGTGAAAGTAGAATCAGCAATGTCTCAAGTTGCTGGTACTGCGAAAAGCATGGGCATCGAAGTACAGGATTAGGCGGAAATATGGGAAAAAAATTCGTAGCATCTGCAAAAAAAGTAGATAGCGTAAAAAAATATAATTTCACAGAAGGCATCAAGTTAGCAGTTGATACAGCTCCGGCTAAATTTGATGAATCTATCGATGTTGCCGTTCGTTTAGGTATTGACCCTAAGCAATCAGACCAACAAGTTCGTGGCGCAATTGCCTTACCTCACGGTTTAGGTAAAAACGTGCGCGTTGTCGTTTTCGCAAAAGGTCCGAAAGAGCTTGAGGCAAAAAATGCTGGTGCAGATTTCGTGGGTGCTGATGACCTAGTTGCTAAAATCAACGAAGGCTGGTTGGACTTCGATAAGTGTATTGCAACTCCCGATATGATGGCGACCGTTTCAAAAGTGGCTAAGGTTCTTGGGCCTCGTGGTCTAATGCCAAATCCTAAAGTTGGAACTGTTACGATGAATGTTGGCGAAGCCGTTACCGCAGAGAAAAAAGGTAAATTAGATTTCCGTGTTGATAAGGCTGGTATTGTCCATGCTTCTATCGGTCGCAAATCAATGGGCCCGCAAAAACTAAAAGACAATTTTGATGCGTTCATGGGTGCTATTCTTAAAGCGAAGCCAGCGACCTCAAAAGGTGTTTACTTGCGTACTTTATCTGTAGCTTCAACTATGGGCCCGGGCGTAAAGCTTGATGCTAATGAAGCTATGGGTGCGTCTGAAGATTAAATTTTTAAACTAGAACGTCGGTGAAAGCTGGTCTCTTAGCCAAAAGCGTCTTTATAATTCTAAAGTTGCAATTGGCGGAGGTAATTTGAAAAAGAAGAAATTTGTCTTCATTTTCAGGCCACTCGAGACGGACGTTCTTAAAACTCACGAAGGGAGGTTCCGATATGTTAAGAGCTGATAAAGATACAGACATCAAAATGATTTCTGAAAAATTAGCTAAAGCTAAAGGTGCCTTTGTCGTAGACTTTAAGGGCATGAAAGTGGAGCAAGTAACATCGTTACGTAAAAAGCTTCACGCTGCAGAGTCTGAGATGAAGGTAGTGCGCAATACACTAGCGAAGCGCGCGTTCAAAGATCATCCAACGATCAGTTCGGCTTTCGATTCAACAATGAAGGGTACAAATGCGATCGTATTTGCATTCAATGAAGTTGTTGGCGTCGCAAAGACATTGGCTGATTTCGGAAAAGATGTTGAAGCACTAAAGATCAAAACAGGAATTATGGACGGCGAGGCCCTTGATACAAACAAAATCAAGTTCTTGGCGACATTACCTGGAAAAGATCAATTACGTGCACAGTTCTTATGTCTATTGAAAGAGCCATCGGCTCGATTAGTACGCTTAATGAATGTTTACGCTACAAAAGTCGCTACTAAAGACACTGCGCCAGCTGAAGAAGCTGCTGCACCACAAACTTAATTAATTATAATTAGAAGGAAATGAAAATGGCTTTATCAAATGAACAATTAGTAACAGAATTATCAGGCAAGACAGTTTTAGAAATCGCTGAACTAGTAAAGACTTTAGAAGAGAAGTGGGGCGTTTCTGCTGCTGCTCCAACTGCGGCTGCGGCTGCGGCTGGTCCTGCTGCTGAAGTGCAAACTGCTTTCGACGTAATCCTAATGGAGGCTGGCGCAAACAAAATTAACGTGATTAAAGAAGTTCGTGCGATCACCGGTTTAGGTTTAGCTGAAGCAAAAGGTTTAGTTGAAGCTGGCGGAAAAGCCGTTAAAGAAGGCGTAACTAAAGAAGAAGCAGACAAGATCAAAAAAGCTCTTGAGACCGCTGGCGCAAAAGTTACTGTTAAGTAATTGTCAGATATTTAATATAGCCACAGCCGCCTAACCGCGACTGTGGTTTTTTGCGTTTTAGTAATTTATAAAGTAAGTTTTTACGAATATTTAATGTGGGCCTTGAAGATTTCCCCCCGAAGCGAAACTTCACTATTTATTGAGTAGTTAATGAAATAAACCGCTCAATCATAATTCAGGAGAATGAATGAACAAGACTCCCGTAACGGCATCGAATCTACGAATTCGAAAATCCTTTGCAAAAAATAAACAAGTTATTGAAATCCCAAATCTGATTCAATTGCAGAAAAAGTCTTACGAGTCTTTTTTGCAACGGGATATGGATCCAGATCGCCGGGGCGCTGATGGCCTAAATGGCGTTTTTAAATCTGTATTTCCTATCTCTGATTTCAATAACACGTCATCGTTAGAATTTGTAAGCTACACACTAGAGCCTGCAAAATACGATGTTGATGAATGCCGTCAGCGCGGAATGACTTTCGCAGCTCCGATAAAAGTCACTTTGCGCCTTATCGTTTTTGATATTGATGAAGAAACAGAAGCACGCAGCATCCGCGATGTAAAAGAACAAGAAGTCTACTTAGGAGAAATTCCTTTAATGACAGCTAATGGCTCTTTCATCATCAACGGTACCGAGCGCGTTGTTGTTTCTCAGTTACATAGATCACCGGGTGTATTTTTTGACCATGATAATGGAAAAAATAATGCTTCTGGAAAATTAATCTACTCAGCCCGCGTGATTCCATACCGCGGTTCTTGGTTAGATGTAGAATTCGATCAGAAAGACGTAATCCACGTCCGTATTGATCGTCGTCGTAAATTCCCAGTTACTATTTTGTTAAAAGGTTTGGGTTACAACGTTGAACAATTATTAGAATACTTCTACGACCTTGATGAAATCGTCGTAAAAGGAAAATCATTATTTCGTAAATTAGATATCGAAAGAATGTCTGGCCAGCGTGCTATCGCTGACATCATCGATCCAAAATCTGGCGAAACGCTTATTAAAGCAGGTCGTCGTATTACCAAGGCGATCGTTAAAAAAGTTCAAGATTTAAAGTTAACTGAAGTCGAAGTTCAGGCTGCAGATCTTGAAGGAAAAATTTTAGCTAAACCACTAATTGACGAATCAACTGGTGAAATTATCGCCGATGCGAATAATGAATTATCTGCGTCAATAATCAAAAAAGCAGTTGGCGCAGGCATTGATCGTTTTCATTTAGTGTTCTTTGACGGTCTTACTGTGGGACCATTTTTAAGAAATACATTGTTAGTGGATAAAGTCGCTAACAGAGAAGAATCACTAATCGAAATTTACAAGCGCTTACGTCCCGGAGAGCCTCCAGTTCTTGAAGCTGCTGAATCTTATTTCAACCGTTTATTTTTTGATCCAGAAGCATATGACCTTTCTGAAGTTGGTCGTATTAAGATAAATCACAAATTCGGTATATCGATGGAAGAGTGCCCGCCAAGTTTCCGCGTATTAACTCACAAAGATATTTTATCAACTATCAAACACTTGATCGAACTTAAAAATGGTCGCGGCGTTGTCGATGATATCGATCACCTGGGTAACCGACGCGTTCGTTCCGTCGGCGAGCTTCTAGAAAATCAGTACCGCATTGGTTTGGTTCGTATGGAGCGCGCGATCAAAGAGCGTATGTCATTACAAGATGTTGAAACAATGATGCCTCACGATTTAGTTAACGCTAAGCCTGTGAACGCTGTTGTTAAAGAATTCTTCGGATCATCTCAGTTATCGCAGTTCATGGATCAAACAAATCCGTTATCTGAAATCACTCACAAACGTCGTTTGTCGGCCCTTGGGCCCGGCGGCTTAACTCGTGACCGCGCAGGTTTCGAAGTTCGTGACGTCCATCCGACTCACTACGGTCGTATCTGTCCTATTGAAACACCAGAGGGTCCAAACATTGGTTTGATCGCTTCCCTTTCAACGTATGCACGAATCAACAGCTATGGTTTCATTGAAACACCTTACCGCAAAGTTGCGGGCGGAACCGTTTCGACTGAAATTCATTACATGTCTGCATTAGAAGAAGGAGGTCATTCAATCGCTCAAGCACCAACAGACGAAAAACAAAGTTTAGAACTACCACCCGGTAATCTGACGATACGTCGTGATGGTGAATACGAATTAGTTGACCGTGAAAAAGTTTCTTTGATGGACGTTTCTCCGTCACAGTTGGTTTCCATTGCGGCGTCATTGATTCCATTTCTAGAGCACGATGATGCCAATCGAGCCCTGATGGGATCGAACATGCAGCGTCAAGCTGTACCACTTATTAAATCGCGTGCTCCGCTTGTAGGTACTGGCGTCGAGCGTTTAGTTGCGCGTGATTCTGGAACCTCAGTGGTAGCTACAAATGATGGTATCGTTGAAGATGTGGATGCATCTCGTATCGTGGTTCGTCGTCTAGCAAAAGGCGGAGAACTTGGTGCCAATGTCGACATTTACAACTTAACGAAGTATCAGCGTACAAATCAAAATACATGTTTCAATCAAAAACCAATCATCAAAAAAGGTGACAAGGTTTTTAAGACTGACATTATCGCAGATGGGCCTTCTACAGAATTGGGTGAATTAGCACTGGGACAAAACATCACAGTCGCGTTCACTCCGTGGATGGGTTACAACTTCGAAGATTCTATCCTTATTTCTGAAAAACTTTTACAAGAAGATACGTACACTTCAGTTCATATCGAAGAATTCGAATGTATTGCTCGTGATACAAAACTTGGAAAAGAAGAAATCACTCGTGACATCGCAAACGTCGGTGAAGAAGCTTTAAAAGACCTAGATTCTTCAGGAATTATCCGCATTGGTGCGGAAGTTAAACCTGGATACATTTTAGTTGGTAAAGTTACTCCTAAGGGTGAAACACAATTATCTCCTGAAGAAAAATTATTACGCGCGATCTTCGGTGAAAAAGCCGGCGACGTTCGTGATACGTCTCTTCGTGTGCCATCTGGCGTTTATGGAACAGTAATCGATGCGCAAGTTTACTCGCGTGAAGGTTCTGATCGTGACGAGCGCTTAGCTTCTATTTTAGAAGATAAGCGTAAGAAATTAGAAAAAGATTTAGTTATCGAGCAAAACGTTATCAAGAATAACGCAATTGAAAAATTGCGCGATATCGTTGTCGGTAAAAAAACAACTGGAATTCTATTAAATGAAGATGGATCGCAAAAGCTTTTAAACAAAGGCCAAGATATCACATCAGCAGATTTAGAAACAATTCCATTTGAATTATTAAGCTACATTCCCCTTGAGCAAGACTTAGAATTCCAAGTGAATAAAATTATCGACGGTGGTCGTAACCAATTAGACGCTGTTAAATTAGTATTTAACGAAAAAATTGATCGTCTTAAAAAAGGTGATGAGTTACCTCCGGGCGTAATCAAGATGGTAAAAGTTTACGTGGCTATTAAGCGTAAATTACAAGTCGGCGATAAATTCGCCGGTCGTCATGGTAATAAGGGCGTGGTTTCAAAAGTTCTTCCAATGGAAGACATGCCTTACTTAGCTGACGGTACGCCAGTAGACATGGTTCTAAATCCACTAGGTGTTCCATCTCGTATGAACATCGGTCAGATTCTAGAAGTTCACTTAGGCTGGGCAGCACTCAACCTAGGTAAGCAGATCAACGAACACTTGGATAAATTTAACTCTGAAGCTTTACGATCAAAGATGAAAGACATCTACGATGATAAAGAAATCAGCGCTAAAATTGACCAAGCTGACGATGAATCATTAAAGAAGATGGCTAATGTGATTCGTAAAGGTGTGCATGTCGGAACTCCAGTGTTTGACGGAGCTCAAGAATCAGATATGCGTGAATTGTTGAAAAAAGCAGAGCTTAGTTCAACTCAGTCCATTTTATTTGACGGTCGTTCCGGAGAGCCTTTCGCGAATCCAGTAACTGTTGGCGTGATGTACATGTTGAAACTTCATCACTTAGTCGAAGAAAAAATTCATGCGCGTTCAATTGGACCTTATTCATTAGTTTCTCAGCAGCCTCTGGGTGGTAAAGCCCAGTTCGGTGGTCAGCGTCTAGGAGAGATGGAAGTTTGGGCGATTGAAGCTTACGGCGCGGCGTACTCGTTACAAGAATTCTTAACTGTGAAGTCAGATGACGTTGCAGGAAGAACTCGAATGTACGAAAGCATCGTGCGTGGTGAAAATATTCTTGAACCAGGATTACCAGAATCATTCAATGTATTGATTAAAGAACTTCAGTCATTAGCCATGAATATTCAACTCGTTGAGTCCGATATTTTAACTGATGCTGCAGAAGAACCAACACTTGATGTGAATGACGGAACAACATCTATCGATTCAATTACAAGGCACTAAAAACGCCTTGTCTTGAGTGCGGCACGAAAGCGCTGGGGTTGAAGAGTTAACATTAATTTTACTTAGGAGTTTTAATGAGAGATTTATTAAATTTTTTCGATAAGCCAAAAGATCCATTATCGTTTGATGCTGTTCGAATTTCTTTAGCATCACCAGAAATGATCCGTGAATGGTCATTCGGAGAAGTTAAAAAACCAGAAACCATCAACTACCGTACTTTTAAGCCAGAGCGCGACGGATTATTCTGCGCGAAAATCTTTGGACCAATCAAAGATTACGAATGTCTTTGCGGTAAGTACAAGCGCATGAAATATCGCGGTGTAATTTGTGAAAAGTGCGGCGTTGAAGTCACGCAGACAAAAGTTCGTCGTGAGCGTTTAGGCCACATCGAATTAGCGTCTCCTGTAGCGCATATTTGGTTTTTACGATCACTACCTTCACGAATTGGTAACTTGCTTAATTTGTCATTGAAAGATGTCGAAAAAGTTCTTTACTGTGAATCACACGTCGTGATCGATCCAATGGAAACATCTTTAGAAGAAGGATCAATCCTTTCTGAAGAAGCGTACCAAGCTGCACTAAACGAATTTGGTCCAAACTTCAAAGCCGGTATGGGCGGAGAAGCCGTTCGTGAATTGCTGCGTAAAATCGACTGTGAATACTTATCTCGTAAGCTCCGTATGGAACTTAAAGAGACTAAGTCCGAAGCTGCAACCAAGAAGTTATCAAAACGTCTAAAGGTTGTAGAAGCTTTCAAAGGCTCAATCAACAAACCTGAATGGATGATGTTAGAAGCACTTCCTGTGTTACCGCCAGATTTACGTCCGTTAGTTCCACTTGATGGCGGCCGATTCGCGACGTCTGATCTAAATGATCTGTATCGTCGCGTGATTAACCGTAATAATCGTTTGAAGCGTCTACAAGAATTAAACGCTCCAGACATCATCATCCGTAATGAAAAGCGAATGTTACAAGAGGCAGTTGATGCGTTACTTGATAACGGTCGTCGTGGAAAGACATTCACGGGTCCAAATAAGCGTCCATTAAAATCTTTAAGTGACATGCTTAAAGGTAAACAAGGTCGTTTCCGTCAAAATTTACTAGGTAAGCGTGTGGATTACTCGGGTCGTTCGGTAATTACCGTAGGACCAACATTGAAATTACATCAGTGCGGTATTCCAAAGAAAATGGCACTCGAACTGTTTAAGCCATTCGTTTACAACAAGTTAGAAGAAAAAGGATTAGCAACGACTATCAAGCAAGCAAAACGCTTAGTTGATCAAGAAACCGTTGAGGTTTGGGATATCTTAGCTGAAGTCGTAAAAGAACATCCAGTTATGCTTAACCGCGCGCCAACTCTTCACAGACTTGGTATTCAGGCTTTCGAGCCCGTTCTTCATGAAGGAAAAGCAATCCAATTGCATCCTTTAGTGTGTACAGCGTTTAATGCCGATTTCGACGGTGACCAAATGGCCGTTCACGTTCCATTGTCAGTGGAAGCGCAAGTAGAAGCTCGCGTACTAATGATGTCGACGAACAATATTTTATCTCCAGCCAATGGTAAACCAATTATCAATCCATCACAGGACGTTGTCTTGGGATTGTATTGGATGACTCGTATTCGTCCAGGCGCTAAAGGCACAGGCAAAGTTTTTGCCTCTGTTCAAGAAGCGCAATACGCGTACGAAGCAGGTGTTGTTGATCTCCAAGCTGCATGTAAAGTAAAAGTAAAAGGTAAAATCGAAGAGACTTCTGTCGGCAGATCAATCTTATCTGAAGCTGTTCCAAAAGAAGTTCCGTTTTCAGATGTAAACACTGTGATGAGCAAAAAATCTATTGCAGGTCTTATCGATAAAACGTTCCGTCTTGCCGGAGCAAAAGCGACATGTATTTTGGCCGATTCTATCATGCAGTTAGGTTTCAAATACTCAACAGTTGCAGGTCTTTCAATTTGTGTGGATGACATGATTATCCCTGCATCGAAAGCGACTATGATTGGTGACGCTGAAAAGCAAGTTCAAGAAATTCAAACCCAATACGACGAAGGTTTAATTACCGACGGAGAGCGCTACAACAAAGTTGTGGATATCTGGGCACAAACTTCTGATAAAGTTGCCAAAGAAATGATGGGCCAAATCGAGAAACAAAAGTTTGTTATCGATGGCAAAGAGCACGTTGGACCTTCTTTCAATCCAATCTTTATCATGGCTGACTCCGGAGCCCGGGGTTCGTCGAATCAGTTACGTCAATTAGGTGGAATGCGTGGTCTTATGGCCAAGCCTTCTGGTGAAATTATCGAAACACCAATCACGGCAAATTTCCGTGAAGGTTTAACAGTTATCCAGTACTTCATTTCAACTCACGGAGCGCGTAAAGGTCTTGCCGATACCGCATTAAAAACAGCGAACTCGGGTTACTTAACTCGTCGTTTGGTGGACGTGGCTCAGGACGTGATTGTTTCTGAAATTGATTGCGGAGTTACAGAAGGTTTAGACATCACTCCAATTTACGAGGCTGGTGAAGTCATTCACGGAATCGGCGATCGTATTTTAGGTCGTGTGGCACTTCATGAAGTTGTTGATCCAGTTACAAACGCTGTTTTAGTAAAGAAAAATACTGAGATGGACGAAAACACAGTTAAGAAATTAGAAGAACTTGGAATCGAAAAAGTAACGATTCGTTCGGCTTTAATCTGTACTGCAAAACGTGGCGTTTGTATCAAGTGTTATGGTCGTGATTTAGCTCGTGGAGCAACTGTAAACTTAGGCGAAACAGTTGGTATTATCGCAGCTCAATCGATCGGTGAACCAGGAACTCAGTTAACAATGCGCACATTCCACTTAGGAGGAGCCGCATCTCGTTCAGTTGAGCAATCTGTTCATACAACTCGTTACGAAGGAACTTTAAAATTAACAAACATTCAGTCTGTAAAAAATAAACAAGGCAAGTTAACTGTTATGAATCGTAACGGAAACGCTTTGGTTATTGATGAAACTGGTCGCGAGCGCGAAAACTTTAAATTAGTTTACGGTGCAATTTTAAATTACAAAGACGGCGATAAAGTTGCAAAAGGTGCGACAATAGCCGAATGGGATCCATACTCTAATCCGATTATCTCTGAAGTAACTGCAAAGATTACGTTCCAAGATATCGTTGAAGGTGTGACGATGACTGAGCAAGTGGATCCGGTAACAGGATTCGCGACAAAAGTTATTACTGAATCAAAATCTTCAGACAATAAGCCGACAGTGTTCATGATCGACGACAACGGAAAAGCATTGAACCTTCCAGGTCGTGATATTCCAGCTCGATATATGATTCCAGTAGGAGCACAGCTTCTAGTTCTAGATGGAGCTGAAGTTCATGCCGGTGACGTGATTGCAAAAATGCATCGTGAAACTTCGAAAACAAAAGATATCACGGGTGGTCTTCCGCGCGTGGCAGAATTGTTTGAAGCTCGTAAACCAAAAGAAGCAGCTATCATTTCTGAAATCGATGGTTACGTCACTTTCGGTAAAGACGTTAAAGGTAAACAGCGCGTGATCGTGACTCCAGAAATTGGCGAACAGCGTGAATACTTAATTCCAAAAGGAAAGCACGTTGCCGTTCGTGAAGGTGAATTCGTTCGTGCTGGTGAGGCATTGATGGATGGCCCTACGAATCCGCATGACGTCTTAGCCGTACTTGGTGCAAGTGCATTGTCAGCGTACCTAGTGAACGAAGTTCAAGAGGTCTACCGCTTACAGGGTGTTGGTATCAATGATAAGCACGTTGAAGTTATCGTTCGTCAAATGCTACGTAAAGTTGAAGTCATTGAAGTCGGCGATACACGGTTCTTATCTGGCGAACAGGTCGAGCGTTCTACGTACAACGTTGAAAACGCACGCGTTCTTAATGAAGGCGGACAAGTTGCGACATCTAAGCCGTTATTGTTAGGTATTACGAAGGTTTCTTTAAGCACTGAAAGTTGGATTTCTGCGGCATCGTTCCAGGAAACAACTAAAGTATTAACTGAAGCTGCAATTAATTCAAAAACAGATCATTTACGTGGTCTGAAAGAGAATATTATTATGGGTCGATTGATCCCTGCCGGAACTGGACTGACATCGTATAAACGTTGGAAAGTAGTTGTGACAGAGGATGAAGAGATGGAATCTGCAGCATTGCCGTTGGGCGGGTAGGTTTTTTAGGACTTTGGGTGGTAGTTAAGCTGTTACCATCCTTGGCTTCTTCTCCTGGCATCCATGCCAGGAGAGATGGGGTTCTGGGAAGTGTCTTATTGATTTAAGCTTGACGATGGCTTTGGTTTTCGTTTAATTTGTCGAACTTACGTGTTTAGAAACAGAAAAAGGGGATTTTAAGTGCCTACAATTAACCAGCTGATCAAAAAAGAGCGATCAGTTCAAAAAAATCAGACGAAGTCACCAGCTCTTGCAAGCTGCCCACAACGCCGCGGTGTTTGTACACGTGTGTACACAACAACTCCAAAAAAACCGAATTCGGCATTACGTAAAGTTGCAAAAGTTCGTTTATCAAATGGTTTCGAAGTTATTTCTTACATTCCAGGTATCGGCCACAATCTTCAAGAGCATAGCGTTGTTATGATTCGTGGTGGTCGTGTGAAAGATCTTCCCGGAGTTCGTTACCACATCGTGCGCGGAACGTTAGACCTTCAAGGTGTTAATGGTCGTCTACGAAGTCGTTCTAAATACGGATCAAAAAAACCTAAAAAATAATTAGCTAAGGAATATCTATGTCACGTCGCAGTCGCACATTTAAAAGAGAAATTATCCCTGATCCAATTCACAAGGATATTATTATTGCTAAGTTCATCAATAAAATCATGGAACGCGGTCAAAAATCGACTGCACAAAAATTATTTTATGGTGCTTTAGATGAATTAAACGGAAAAGTTCCAGGCGAAGAATCAGTAAACATCATGAGAAAAGCTTTAGAAAACGTTAAGCCATCAATTGAAGTTCGCTCTCGTCGCGTCGGCGGAGCGACCTACCAAGTTCCCGTAGATGTTCGCCCAACTCGTCGTTTAACGTTAGCTATGCGTTGGTTAGTTGAATATTCTCGTGCTCGTGGCGAAAAAGATTTTTCAAAAAAATTAGCAGCAGAACTTTTCGATGCTTACAACAACCGTGGAAATGCCATCAAGAAAAAAGAAGATGTGCACAAAATGGCTGAATCGAATAAGGCATTTGCTCACTACAATTGGTAATTTAAAAACTTAAATGTCATCAGCTAATACTGTTAAAACTGAAGCTGATCTTAAGTTTACCCGCAACATCGGCATCATGGCTCACATCGATGCCGGTAAGACCACCACCACTGAACGAATTCTATTTTACACCGGAAAAAGTCATAAGATCGGCGAAGTTCATGATGGCGCAGCCACAATGGACTGGATGCCGCAAGAGCAAGAACGTGGAATTACAATCACGTCTGCAGCTACCACCGCATTTTGGAAAACCTGCCGTTTCAACATTATAGATACACCTGGACACGTTGATTTCACTATCGAGGTTGAGCGCTCGCTCCGTGTTCTGGATGGCGCCGTTGCCGTTTTCGACGGAGTCAACGGTGTCGAGCCCCAGTCCGAAACCGTATGGCGACAAGCAAATAAATATAAAGTTCCACGAATTTGTTTCATTAATAAAATGGACCGTGTTGGTGCAGACTTTAACATGAGTGTCAGTACGATCAGCGAAAAATTAGAAGCAAAGCCAATCAAAGTGCAAATTCCAATCGGTGCCGAAGACCAATTTGAAGGAGTCATTGATCTACTCACTTCGAAAGCCTACATTTGGAAAGCTAATGATCACGGCTTCAACGAAGTTGAAATCCCTGCAAAACTAAAAAGTGAATTTGAAACCGAGCGCGCTAAAACGATCGAACAAATTTGCGAGCTTGATGATGCCCTTATAGAAAAATATTTAAACGGTGATGATATAGCTACCGAAGAGCTAAAAGCGGCTCTTCGGAAAGGTACAATTGATTTAAAATGTTTTCCTGTTTTTTGTGGTGCAGCTTTCAAAAACAAGGGTGTGCAACAATTGTTGGACGGCGTCGTTGATTACTTACCTAGCCCCTTAGACATCCCAGCAACTACCGGGATGAATCCCGTAAAAACCGAACTATCGGTAGAGTGCCACACTAAGTTTGATGAGCCCGCAGCACTCATAGCATTCAAATTAGCAAATGACCCATTTTCAGGTGCACTGACATACGTGCGAATTTACTCAGGTCAAATTAAATTGGGCGATCAGCTTTACAATCCCCGTACAGAAAAAAAAGAACGCGTGCAAAAAATTGTAAAAATGCACGCTAACGCCCGTGAAGAAGTCGATCATTTGAAGGCAGGTGATATCGGCGCTATCATTGGACTAAAATTTACCTCCACCGGAGACACGCTTTGTGATTCGGCTCGTTTGGTAGTTTTTGAATCCATGACTTTTCCCGAACCCGTTATCGCTGTAGTTGTCGAAGCCAAGTCTTCTGCTGATCAAGAAAAAATGATTGAAGGTTTGCAGCGCCTAGAAAAAGAAGATCCATCGTGCAGATTAAGAACAGACGTAGAAACAGGCCAGATACTACTTTCGGGAATGGGCGAACTTCACTTAGATATATTAATCGACCGACTGATGCGCGAACATAAAATTCAAGCCAACGTGGGTCGGCCTCAGGTGGCGTACCGTGAAACTTTATCCAAGCCAGTTAAAACTGATTTTGTATTTGAGCGCATGCTTGGCGGCGAAGAAAAATATGCCCGCATCGTGCTTGAAGTCGAACCCATAGCTGCAGCTGAAGGTATAAAAATTACAAGCTCAGTTTCAGCTTCTAAAGATGTACAGCCAAACTGGATTAAAGCCTGTGAAAATGGACTGAAAGAAGCGTCAGAAGTGGGCCCAATCGCCAGTTATTCGATGGTTGGTCTAAAAATTAATATCAAGTCGTTAGTTGGCAAACCACAAATCACAGATGAAATTGTTTGTAAGGCCGCAGCATCTTTGGCATTCCGCGAATCGTTGAAACACAGTGAAGCCATATTACTAGAGCCCATGTTTAAATTAGAAGTTCAGTGCCCTGATGAATTTGTAGGCAATGTCGTGGGTGATTTAAACTCTCGCCGTGGCAAAGTTTTAAATATGACTTCAAAACCCCAGTCAGGACAAATCATAAGCGCCGAAGTGCCCCTGGCGACTCTGTTCGGCTACGCAACAGACGTGCGAAGTCTTTCCCAAGGCCGCGCATTTTTCAGCATGGAATTTTTGGACTACGTTCCAGTTCCGCCTAAGGTTCGTGCCGAAATCCTACAGCGCTTAGGTCGTTAAAAAACGGTCCAAAATTCCCGTCAAGAAATCTCAAAATAAGTGGTTGACAAGAACTGGCACGTATTCGATATTCACAAATCTTGTTAACGCTACGGAAACCTCCGCAATCATGGCAGTCTTGCTATGTGGATAAAGGTTTTGGCGAGCAGAACTAGGAAAAGGTATTATGAAAAGTCAAAAAATAAGAATCAGGCTTAAGGCCTTTGATCACAAGTTACTTGATCAATCGACTAAAGAAATCGTGGAAACTGCACGACGTACGGGTGCTAAAGTAGCGGGACCAATCCCACTTCCTACTCGTATCAACCGCTTCACAGTTTTACGTTCTCCCCATGTTGATAAAAAATCTCGTGAACAATTTGAAATTAGAACTCACAAAAGAATGTTAGACATCCTTGAGCCAACTCAGCAAACGATCGACCAATTGATGAAATTGGACCTGTCTGCTGGTGTCGATGTTGAAATTAAATTATCTGCTGAATAAAGAAGGAGGAATTAATGAGCGAAACACAAAAAAACGCTGAAACAAAAACTCCTTCTTCTGAAGGTGTTAAGCTAAATGGTCTTTTTGCTTTCAAAGAAGGCATGGCGACTGTTTACAACGAAAAGGGCGAATCAGTGCCTGTAACTGTACTACGATTTGAAAACTGGAAAGTTTCACAAATCAAAACTACAGAAAAAGACGGATACTCTGCAGTTCAAGTTGCAGCAGTTCCTAAGAAAGCTAAAAACAGCTCGACAGCTGAAAAAAATCACTTAGCTGGTGCTGGTTTTGAATCTGGCGCTCAGTATGTGAAAGAGCTTCGTCAGGATGAACTTCCATCTGATATAAAATTAGGTGACAGCTTATCTATCGACACTTTTGTTAAGGGCGACGTAGTTAAAATCACTTCTAAGTCTAAAGGTCACGGTTTCCAAGGCTCAATTCGCCGATGGAATTTTGCCGGTGGTCCTGCGACTCACGGATCTAAGTTTCACCGCCGTCCAGGATCTTCTGGTAACAGAACTTGGCCAGGCCGAGTGATGCCAGGAAAGAAATTTCCAGGCCACTGGGGTGACGAGAATATTACAGTACGAAATGTTGAAGTTATTGATGTAAATGCAGCAGATGGCGTTTTACTTGTAAAAGGCCCTGTTCCAGGAAGCAAAAATACTCTTGTAAGATTGGTTAAGGAGTAATTATGGCTACAGTTAATATTACAAATTGGAAAAAAGAAAAAGTTGGATCAGTTGATTTAGCATCTAACGTTTTCGAAGTTGAGGTCAAAAAAGACGTCCTTCACACAGTTGTTCGTTGGCAGTTAGCATCTCGCCGCCAAGGTACACATATGACAAAAACTAAAGGTTTAGTCAGTGGTGGTGGTAAAAAGCCGTTTAAGCAAAAAGGTACTGGTAATGCTCGTCAGGGTTCTACTCGTTCTCCTTTAATGCCAGGCGGAGGTACAATGTTTGGACCTACTCCTCGTAATTACGCTTACGTATTACCTAAGAAAACTCGTAAAGTTGGCTTATCAATGGCGCTTTCTTATCTATTAAAAGAAGGCCGTTTATTCGTAGTTGATTCGATGGTTTCTGAAGGTAAAGCGACTGAGCTAAACAAAAGATTGAAAACTTTTGGTGTTAAAAAAGCTGTTCTTATAGACGCTATGTCTGATGAGAAATTCATGTTAGCGGCTCGTAATCTTCAGCATTACAAATATTTTCCAGTCGCTGGCTTGAACGTATTTGATTTATTAAAATTTGATGGCGCAGTGATTACTAAAAACTCTGTGTCTAAGATTGTCGAGCGTTGCTCTATGGAAAAAGTCGAGCGTAGCTCTGTAGAAAAAGCCGAGCGTAGCTCGGTGGAGAAATAAGATGAAGACGATTATAAGATCTCCACTTATCACTGAGAAAAACACCGCACTTGCTGAAACAGGCGTGTATGTTTTCGAAGTTGGGTTGGATGCAACAAAGCCTGAGATCAAGAAAGCTATCGAAGCTGGTTTTTCTGTGAAAGTTCAGGGCGTACGCACTGTAGTTTGCAGAAACGATATGAAGTATTCCAAATTTGGTTTAACAAAGCCGAAAAAATGGAAAAAAGCTTTAATCAAACTAGCTGATGGCCAAAAAATTTCGTTATTTGAGGGGGCCTAAACATGGGATTAAAAGTATGGAGTGCTAGATCACATGGTAGCCGAGGAATGATCGGTTTCGACTTTTCTGAGATCACTAAAACGACTCCAGAGAAATCGTTGACTATGCCTTTACGTAAAAAGGCAGCTCGTAACAATCACGGCGTCATTACAATGCGTCACCAAGGTGGCGGACACAAGCGTCGCTACCGTTTAATTGATTTTAAACGTAACAAAATGGAAGTTCCAGGAAAAGTAGCTTCTATCGAGTACGATCCAAATCGTACAAGCCGTATCGCTTTGATCAATTACGCTGACGGAGAAAAATGTTATATCATTGCTCCAATCGGTTTGAATGTTGGCGATACTGTCGTTGCAAGTGCAAAAGCGGATATTAAGCCAGGTAATTGCTTACCACTTTCAGCAATTCCTGCAGGTACAATTATTCATAATATCGAAATGCGCCCGGGCAAAGGTGCGCAAATGTGTCGCGGTGCCGGCTCATCAGCTACCTTAGCAGGTAAAGACGAGCAATATTGCCAGGTACGTTTGCCATCAGGTGAATTAAAGCAAATTCTTTCAACATGTAAGGCTTCAATCGGACAAGTTGGAAATACAGATAATGAAAATATTAAATTAGGTAAAGCAGGACGTTCGCGTTGGAGAGGTATTCGTCCCGGAGTTCGTGGTTGTCACATGAATCCCGTGGATCACCCAATGGGTGGTGGTGAAGGAGTTGGTAAAGGTCATCATCCGGTTACGCCGTGGGGTAAACCGTGTAAGGGCTTTAAGACTCGTCATAATAAACGAACTAACTCGTCAATTATTAAACGTCGTAAATAGGAGATAGACTGTGGCACGTTCGATAAAAAAAGGTCCTTTTGTAGATTTGCACTTAACGAAGAAAATCGATAATGCGATTCAAAAGAACGATAAAAAAGTAATTAAAACTTGGTCACGTAGATCAACTATTCTTCCTGAGTGCATCGGGTTAACCTTTGCAGTTCATAACGGAAGAAAGTTTGTTCCTGTTTACATTACCGAGAATATGATTGGTCACAAACTAGGTGAATTTTCTCCAACGAGAACTTTCCACGGGCACGCTGAAAAGAAAGCAGCTCCTGCAGCACCAGCTGCAGCTAAAAAGTAAAAGGTTGATGTATGGAAACTAAAGCATCTTTAAATTACGCACGAGTTGGAGCCCAAAAGGCTCGATTAGTGGCTGATCTAGTACGTGGAAAAAATGTTGATGAAGCATTGAAGACACTTACTTATTTAAATAAGAAAACAGCTCTAATGATTAAGAAATTAATTGAATCTGCTGTGGCTAACGCCGACTACAAAAAAACGATGAATATGGACAAGTTGTTCATTAAATCGATTTCTGTAGATGGCGGACCAGTTTTAAAGCGTTTCCGACCTCGCGCACAAGGTCGCGCCTTCGGAGTTCGTAAAAAGCTAAGTCACATCAACGTAACTTTGGGAGAGAAATAATGGGACAAAAGGTTCATCCGATTGGTTTACGCGTTGGTGTTATCAGAACTTGGGATTCTCGTTGGTACGCTAAAGGCAAAACCTATTATGATTTTTTACATGAGGATATTAAGTTAAGAAACTATATCAAAGACAAATTGAAACATGCCGGAGTTGCTAAAATCGAACTCGAGCGCGCAGGAAACAAAGTTAAAGTAATCATTCACACAGCTCGTCCAGGCGTTGTTATCGGTAAAAAAGGCACTGGCATAGATACGTTAAAAGCTGACGTTCAAAAATTAACAACGAACGAAGTTTTCTTATCTATTCAAGAAGTTCGTAAGCCAGATACAGACGCACAATTAGTTGCTGAAAGTATCGCATTACAACTAGAAAAGCGTATTTCTTGGAGACGTGCTTTGAAGAAAGCAATTGCTGCAGCTATCAAGGGCGGCGTTCGTGGTATCAAAGTTCGTGTATCTGGTCGTTTAGACGGAGCCGAGATTGCTCGTTCTGAGTGGTACAATGAAAAATCAGTACCACTCCATACATTGCGCGCTGATATCGATTACGGAACAGCCCGTGCATTAACTGCATATGGAATTATTGGTATGAAGGTATGGATCTATAAGGGCGATATTTTATCTGCTCGTGAAGTTCAAGTTCAGGAGGCCGGCCGTGCTAAGTCCTAAGCGCGTTAAGTACAGAAAACAATTTATTGGGAATGCGAAGGGCTTAGCTCATCGTGGTTCGACTTTGGATTTCGGAGATTTCGGATTACAAGCTGCTGAAGAAGGCCGCTTAACGGCGCGCCAACTTGAAGCAGGTCGTATTGCTATTTCACGATGCATCAAGCGCGGTGGTAAAATTTGGTGCCGCGTTTATCCAGATTTGCCGGTAACAAAAAAAGCTGCCGAAACTCGCATGGGTAGTGGTAAAGGTAATCCAGAATTCTGGGTTGCACGTTGCTTACCTGGTCGGATTTTATTTGAAATGAATGGCGTTACTCGTGAACAGGCTCAAGAGGCATTCTTGCGAGCAGCACACAAACTGCCATTTAAAACTAAATTTTTAGAGAGAACATAGTTATGAACTTTAAAGATATTGAAAGCAAAAACGTAGCTGAATTAGTCAAGCAAAAAGCTGAACTAGTTGCAAAGCTTTTTGAAATGAACATGAAGAACGGCTTAGGTCAGTTATCAAGTCCTCATCAAATTAGAACAACTAGACGAGATATCGCTCGTTTGAATACGGCGTTATTAAGAAAGTCTGCAAGGTAATATATGGATAAAAATGTAACAAGCGAGCGCGGAAGAAGAGTTGAGCTACAAGGTGAAGTAGTAGCTAACAAAATGCAGAAAACTATTTCTGTACTTGTATACCGTACAATCAAGCATGAGAAATACGGAAAATATATCAAGAAGTCTTCTGTGATTAAAGCTCACGATGAGAAGCAACAATGCAAAGTTGGCGACACTGTTGTGATTTACGAAACTCGTCCGTTAAGCAAGACAAAGCGTTGGGCTTTATCTTCAATCTTAACGACTGCAAAGCAGGTATAATTATGATTCAAATGCAAAGTCGCTTAAACGTTGCAGATAACTCAGGCGCAAAAGAAGTTATGTGTATCAAAGTTTTAGGTGGATCAAAAAGACGTTTTGCTTCGATCGGCGATATCATCGTTGTTTCGATCAAAGACGCAATCCCTAATGCAAAAGTAAAAAAGGGTGATGTTGCTAAAGCAGTTATCGTTCGAACGATTCACAAGTTGAAGCGTCCAGATGGTAGCTACATCCGATTTGACGATAATTCTGCAGTTTTAATTAATGCCGCTAAAGAACCGATTGGAACACGTATTTTTGGACCAGTTGCAAGAGAGCTTCGAGCAAAACAGTTTGTGAAAATTGTTTCTCTTGCTCCAGAAGTGCTGTGAGGAAAAAAATGAATCGTTTAAAAAATACCTACACTAAAGAAATCGTGCCAGACCTGATGAAACGTCTTGGCTACGAAAGCACAATGCAAGTTCCTAGACTTGAAAAAATTATTATCAGCGTTTGTAGCGCTGATTTCGTCCAAAACCCAAAATTAGTTAACGGTGTTGTCGACGAGATTACTTCTATTGCTGGACAAAAAGCTGTCGTAACAAAAGCTAAAAAAGCAATTTCGAACTTTAAGTTGCGTGAAGGCATTCCAATAGGTGTGCGCGTAACTTTGCGTCGCGAAAGAATGTGGTCATTTTTGGATCGCCTGCAAACGTTAGCGTTACCCCGCGTTCGTGACTTTCGCGGACTTCCAAGCAAGGGCTTTGACGGTCGTGGAAATTACAATATGGGTCTTAAAGAGCAGATCGTATTTCCAGAAATCAATTTTGATAAGATCGAAAAGGTCCGTGGAATGAATATTACGATTTGTACAACTGCTAATAATGACAATGACGGCAAAGCACTTTTAGAGGCACTTGGTATGCCTTTCAGAAAGTAAAAAGGAATTTATGGCAAGACTAGCAAGTATTGAGAAAAATAATCGCAAGAAAAAAATCTCAACGAAACTATGGAAAGTACGACGCGAACTTCGTGAAAAAGCTGTCAATATGAAGCTTTCGGACGAAGTTAGAACTGAAGCACGCAACAAGTTGCAAGCAATGCCTCGGAACTCATCGCCGAATCGTGTGACAACTCGCTGTCAGATTACTGGCCGTCCACGCGGAAATTATAAGAAATTTGGTCTTTCAAGAATCGCATTTAGAACACTAGCTTTGGATGGTAAACTTCCGGGCGTAACTAAGGCTAGCTGGTAAGAGGTAAATATGGATACTATTGGACAAATGTTAACAAATATCAGAAACGGATCGATGGCTAAACTTGAAAAAGTTGATATGCCAGCATCTAAAGTACGTGAGAATATTGCAAAAATTCTTATTCAAGAAGGTTTTGTTCGCAGCTATAAAATGGCTCGGGACAGCAAACAGGGAATCATGCGAGTTTATCTAAAGTATGACGAACAAGGTGAGCCTGCATTTACAAATCTTTCTAAGGTAAGCACTCCGGGAAAACGCGTTTATATCAAAGCAACTGAAGTCCCAGTCGTTCGATCTGGAACAGGACAATGTATCATCAGCACAAACAAAGGGATTATGACAGGCAACGAAGCAGTTAAGAGCAATCTTGGCGGCGAAGTTATTTGTCTAGTTTGGTAGGTAAAAATGTCACGTATTGGTAAGTACCCTGTTAATTTTGACGATAAAACTCAAGTCAGTGTAGTTGGAAATTTAGTAACGGTAAAAGGTGCTAAAACAACTTTGAAGTACGAACTTGATTCTCGTGTTACTGCAAAGATTGAAGCAAAGAAAGTTGTTTTAACTCGTGCTGATGACACCCGCGAATCGAAATCATTACATGGTTTGTATAAGGTTCTTATTCAAAACGCTGTAAATGGTGTATCACAGGGCTTTTCGAAAGCTTTGGAATTACACGGTGTCGGTTACCGCGCGAACGTTGCGGGCAAAAAACTAGAGTTATCTTTAGGTTTTTCGCATCCGATACATTTTGAAATCCCAGAAGGAATTGAAATTAAAGTTGATAAGCAGACGACAATAACAGTGATGGGTGCTGACAAGGCACTAGTCGGTCAGGTCTCTGCAAAGATTAGAAGTTTTAGACCACCAGAGCCGTATTTGGGTAAAGGTGTTCGTTACGCAGGTGAGCATATTAGACGTAAAGCCGGTAAGTCGGCTGGTAAATAATTTTAGAGGTGTTTTATGAAGTTACGTGTTGGTAAGCATACTTCCGCAAAGTCTGCTAACAGGTTGAAGAAGAAAATCAAGATTAGAAAAACAGTGATTGGTACTGGCGAAAGACCACGTTTGTGTGTCTTCAGAAGTGCGAAACATATCTACGCTCAGATCGTAAATGATGAACAGCATAAGACTATTATAACTGTAACTTCAGTTAAGCTGGATCAAAAATTAGATGGTAGAAGCATGGCTAAATTGGTTGGAAAAACGATTGCTGAAGCTTCGGTTAAGCAAGGCATCAAAGCAGTAGTTTTCGATAGAAATGGCTTTATTTATCATGGTCGAATTCAATCATTAGCAGATGGCGCGCGCGAAGGTGGCCTTAGTTTTTAATGGAGATTAAATGGAAAAAATGAGTGCTGAATTAGAAGAAAAAGTTGTTGCAATAAATCGCGTAACAAAAGTTGTTAAAGGTGGACGTCGGTTCTCTTTCGCTGCTTTAGTTGTTGTTGGCGACAAGCTGGGTCAGGTTGGTTTCGGTAGCGGTAAAGCTGGCGAAGTTCCTGAGGCTATAGGCAAGGCAACACGCTCAGCAAAAAAAGCTTGCCGTGACGTGAATCTAAGTGATGGAACCATCCCTCACGAAGTAATTGGTAAATTTGGCTGCGCCAAAGTTATCATGAAGCCTGCTAAAGCCGGTACGGGCGTTATCGCTGGTGGCGCTGTTCGCGCCGTGCTTGAGTCTGTCGGAGTTCGTGATATTTTAACTAAATGTGTTGGAACTCGAAATCCACACAATGCTGTTCGTGCAACGCTTGACGGACTAAGCCAATTAAAGAAATCTAGAGGTTAATTATGGCTAAGGCTTTTATTGTGAAATTAAAAAGATCAACAATCAGCTGCAGTGCAAGCCAGATTAGAACTGTGCATGCATTGGGTTTACGAAAAATAAATAACACTGTTGAAATGGCCGACAACGCTGCTAATCGCGGACAGTTGAGCAAAGTGCAACATCTGTTAGAAATAACAATTAAGAAATAATCTGGAGTCATTATGAGCTTATTAGCATCTTTAAAACCAAAAGCAGGATCAACTCATTACCAAAAACGCATTGGTCGTGGAATCGGTTCGGGCATGGGTGGAACTTCTACCAAGGGTCACAAAGGCCAGCTAGCTCGTACTGGTGGAACAGTTCGTCGTGGTTTCGAGGGTGGACAAACTCCGCTTTCTCGTCGTTTACCAAAATTTGGTTTTACAAATGCCGCGTTCGCGACTCAGTATCAAATTATCAACTTATCTGATCTAAATAAATTCGATAAGAATGTTGATCCAGAATCATTATACAAAGTTCGCTTAATTACAAAAAATAGCAAAATCAAAATTTTAGCAAAAGGCGAAGTTACAAAGGCACTTAAAGTTAAAACTCACTTCATCAGCGAAAAAGCAAAAGCTGCAATTGAAAAAGCTGGTGGTTCTGTAGAGGTAATCAAGTAGTGGCTGAGCAAAAAGCTGAAACCAAAGGTTCAAGCAGTTTACGATCAAAGATTATATTTACATTAGTCTGTCTTGCCGTTTACCGAATAGGTGTTCACATACCGACTCCGGGCGTAAACGGCTTAGCTGTATCCGAATTCTTCAATTCTCAAAACCGTGGAATATTTGGTTTATTTAATACCTTCTCTGGCGGCGCCTTATCGCAATTTTCAATTTTTGCTTTGGGAATCATGCCGTACATTTCTGCTTCAATTATTTTTCAACTTTTAACCTCAGCAATACCATTTTTAGAATCTTTGAAAAAAGAAGGTGAAAGTGGTCGTAAGAAAATTGCCCAGTATACGAAGTATGCGACTGTGGTTTTAGCCATCGTTCAGGGTTACGGTATGAGCACCTGGCTTGCCGGTCAGACATCGCAAGTTGGTCAAAGCTTGCTCGTATCTGGATCTATAGGTATGTTCCCGTTCAAATTCATAACAGTTCTAACCCTAGTAGCAGGCACATGTTTTATCATGTGGCTTGGCGATCAAATTACTGAAATGGGCATCGGAAACGGAACATCACTGATTATCTTCACTGGAATTGCGGCATCAATTCCAGCAGGCGCTTCAAGTTTATTTGCACTTGTAAAAAGCGGAGAAGTTAATCCGGTCGTTGCTATTGCGTTACTAACGTTCATGGTTGGTGTTATCGCCGCAGTTATATTCATGGAAGTAGCTCAACGACGCGTTGCGATTCAATACAGTCAAAAACTTGCAAACAACAACATGGGCTCTTTGGCTTCTAGTCATTTGCCGATTAAAATAAATTTTGCCGGAGTTATACCGCCGATTTTTGCAAGTTCATTGCTTATGTTCCCAAGTACGCTGGCGCAGTTTGTTCAGGCTCCATGGGTGAATGCAATGCAGGAGTCGTTAAATCCTAACGGAGTTATATTTAATATCTTGTTCGTTTTATTCATCGTTTTCTTTTCGTTTTTCTATACGGACATTGTATTCAATGCTGACGAAGTTTCTGAAAATCTAAAAAAATCCGGAGCTTTCATTCCAGGGGTACGCGCTGGTAAAAGCACAGCTGACTTTATTCGCCACGTACTTGACCGTATCAATGTTCTTGGATGCATTTACCTTTCTGTCATTTGTATTTTACCAGGGTTGTTAGTGCAGTTTTTTAATATTCCATTTTATTTTGGTGGCACAAGCTTATTGATTTTAGTTGGTGTTGCGTTGGATACTTCGCAACAGATTCAATCTCACTTGCTATCCCGAAAATATGACTCTTTTTTAAAGGGTGTTAAAATTCGTAGTAGAAGGGTTCAGTTTTGAATGTAATCCTGATTGGCGCACCGGGTTCTGGAAAAGGAACTCAGTCCCGATACTTGATTGATAAGCATGGTTTTTTGCAATTGAGTACTGGTGATTTGTTAAGAAGCTCGATTGCTGAAAAAACTGAAGTTGGTTTGATGGCGCAGGGATTTATGGATCAAGGAAAGTTGGTCCCTGACGACGTTATGATCAAGCTGGTGGAAAGGTACATCGATGATAACGAGGGTAAGTCAGTTATTTTTGATGGTTTCCCAAGAACTGTTGCTCAGGCTGAAAGCTTGGAACAGATGCTTAAAAAAAGCGCTAAAAAGATCGATAAAGTGGTCTATTTTAGCATTGATTCTGATTTGTTAGTTAATCGCTTAACGGGCCGTAGAACGTGCGCTAAGTGTGGAGAGATTTACCACATCGAAACCAAGCCTTCCTTAAAAGGAAACGTTTGCGAGAAGTGTGGTGGCGAGCTGAAGCAACGACCTGACGACAAGAAGGAAGTTATTGGGGAAAGATTAGCTCAATTTGAAAAGAATACGGGTCCGACTATCAACTTTTACCGCGGCAAGAATATGTTGGAAAAAGTTGATTGTGCGAAGGATCCGGAAGTAGTGCTCGAAGAGATTGAAGAAATTCTGGGGTTAGCTTAATAAAGGCTAGACTACAAGTTTTTTGAATGTTAATTAAATTAACCTTTTGTGCGGAGTATTGAAATGAAAGTTCGACCATCAGTGAAGAAAATTTGTAATAAGTGTAAAGTCATCAAAAGAAAAGGTGTTATTCGCGTTATTTGTGAAAACGCTAAGCACAAGCAAAGGCAGGGTTAGTCATGGCACGTTTGATGGGTATCGATTTACCTCGAAATAAGCGCGTTGAAATCGCATTAACATATATTTTTGGAGTCGGACGACCTCGTGCTCGTTCGATTTGTAAAGAAGTTGGAATCTCTGACACATTAAGAACTGATGCTTTAACGGATGAACAAATCGCAGCAATGCGTGCGTTGATTGAAGGTAGCTTCAAAGTTGAAGGAGATTTACGTCGTGAAATTAGCATGGCAATCAAGCGTTTAACTGACGTCAATTGCTACCGCGGAACGCGACACAGAAAAGGTTTGCCAGTTCGCGGACAGAACACACGTTCTAATGCACGAACTCGTAAGGGTCCTAAGAAGACGGTCGCGAACAAGAAAAAAATTGTTTAATTAAAGTAGGATAAAATGGCTAAAGAAGAACAAAAGAAAACTACAGCTGTCGTAAAAAAGAAAGTTAAGAAGAACGTATTGCAAGGACAATGTCATATTGCTGCTGGCTTCGGAAATGTGATTGTTACATTTACTGATCCTGTTGGAAATACTGTCTCATGGTCATCTGCAGGTCATCTTGGTTTCAAGGGCAGCCGTAAGGGAACACCATTCGCAGCTCAAGTAACTGCAGAAGATGCAGCAAAAAAGGCTATGGAAAGCGGAATGAAATCCGTGGATGTTTTATTGAAAGGTCCCGGAGCAGGTCGTGAACCAGCAATCCGCGCACTAGCAGGCACAGGGATTCGAATTTTATCTTTAAAAGATATTACTCCAGTTCCCCATAACGGATGCCGTCCACCTAAACGTCGTAGAATTTAATTGAGGTTAATATGAGTTGTGTAGTTAATTCAGTCTGCAAATTATGTCGTCGCGAAAACATGAAGCTCTTTTTAAAGGGTGATCGCTGTTATACAGATAAGTGCGCTTTCGAAAGAAGACCTTACCCGCCAGGACAGCATGGTCAATCACGTTTAAAGTTTTCCGAATTTGCTTTGCAACTTCGTGAAAAACAAAAGGCAAAACGTTACTATGGTTTGTCTGAAAAACAGTTCCGTAAATACTTTCATATGGCTGATGCCAGCAAAGCAATTACAGGTACTGAGTTGTTAAAGACTCTTGAACTACGTCTAGATAACGTTGTTTATACTCTGGGATTTGCAAATTCTCGTCGTGAAGCGCGTCAGTTGATTGGTCACAATCACTTTTTAGTAAATGGTAAGCGCATCAATATTGCCAGTGCCATAGTTAAAAAGGGTGACGTTGTTGAAGTAGCTCCTAAGAGCAAAGAGCTAGCAACAATCCTGAGTGCAATTCAGGCTGTTACTCGCCGTTCGGTACCAAGCTGGCTTGATGCAAATCATGCCGCATTTAAAGGTGTAATTAAAGATGCTCCAACACGTGATGAAGTAACAATTTCTGTCGAAGAAAGTATGATCGTTGAGTACTACTCTCGATAATTAAGAAGGACAAATATGCAAGAGCACTATTATAAATTTTGGAGAGAATTAATTAAACCAAAAGGTTTTGAGATTGAAAAAGAATCTCAATCTAGTGAATACGCGAAATTTGTTGTTCGCCCACTAGAACGTGGATTTGGAGTTACTCTTGGTAACTCGATCCGCCGCATTTTATTAAGCTCGATGATGGGTTCTGCTGTGACTGCAGTAAAATTCGATGGAGTTTTACATGAATTCTCTACGTTAACTGACGTCCTTGAGGACGTTTCAGACATCATTTTGAATTTAAAGCAGATTCGATTTCGCCAATTTAATTCTGAGCCGTTGACGCTTAGAATTTCTAAAAAAGGTCCTGGCATTGTGACAGCGGCTGACATTGTCACTTCTGACAAAATTGAAATATTAAATCCTAACCAGCACATTGCAACATTAGGAAATAATGCAAATTTTAATGCAGAGTTGATCGTTTCTTATGGTCGTGGATATTCGCCGGTTGAAACGCAGAATGAATCACTTCCAGTTGGATACATTGGTGTGGATGCACTTCACTCGCCGATTCGCAAAGTGAACTACTCGGTAGCCAACGCACGTGTTGGACAGCGAACGGATTATGATTCTTTATCATTAGAAGTTTGGACTGATGGATCATTGAAGCCTGAAGAAGCAGTTTCGTTGGCCTCTAAAATTTTAAAAGAACAATTGCAAATATTTTTAACTTTTGACGAATCATTAGAGCCATCTGATGAAATCAAACAAATGGGTTCTTCTTCATTGAATGAAAATTTATTTCGTTCAGTTGACGACTTGGAACTTAGTGTTCGATCTGCAAATTGTTTAAAAAATGCTAACATTCGATTTATCGGAGAGTTAGTAGTTCGATCAGAAGCTGAGATGCTTAAAACTAAAAATTTCGGTCGTAAATCTTTGAATGAAATCAAAGAGATTTTAACTGAAATGGGATTGGGATTAGGTATGAAGATCGATGGATGGCCACCTCCGGGTTGGGATCCAAATCAGATGCCTCAGGTAAAGCGCGAGGCGCCACCATCTAACGTATAGTTAGATGGTCATGTTACGAGTTATTATATAAGTATATAGGAGTTTTTTATGTCTTCACATCGTCGTTTAACAAAGCATTTCGCTCGCAAAAGCGGTCCTTTAAAGGCCTTAATTCGCGGTTTAATGAATTCAGTAATTGAGCATGGTCGAATTAAAACAACCGTTGTTAAAGCTAAGGAAGTTCGCCGTCATGTTGAAAAAGCTGTGACGCTGGCGAAAAAAGATGACTTGAATTCGATTCGACTTTTAATTGGTCGCTTAGCCAATCGTGACAATGCATTAGCATTGGTAAAGACTGTGGCACCCCGGTTTAAAGACCGCGAAGGTGGATACACTCGCGTGACTAAGATCGGTCGTAGACCGGGCGATACAGCTGAAATGGCATACTTAGAATTCGTAGACTTTGATTTCAAGTCGCGAGTTACAGATGCGTTTGGAATTACAGCTTCTGGATTAACTGCTGGCAAAGTTACTAAAGCTGGAAAAGCAGCAAAAGAAACTAAAGCTGAAGGTAAAGAAGCTCTTAAGATTGCTAGCAAAATTAAGAAAACTAAAACTATAGCAGCTCAAAAGACTAAGAAGAATATTCGCAAAATGAAAACAGATTCACGATCTGCAATGTTCGCAAGAAACTAGGTTGCGGTTCACATTTAGGTTGAATAAAAAGCTCAAGTTTTACTTGGGCTTTTTTTTGTTTAAAATTGGACGTTGGGCGATGCAAATTTATTGTGGTTAACACGTGTGAGATGCAATTAATTATTAGAAGACTGGGGCCTAAAAATGAATCTGAGATTAAGCGTAATTTTTCTGGTGCTGGCGGCGCTATTGATAGTTGGTGTTTTTAACTATGGCACTATAGTAGAGAAGCTGGGACACCAAGACGTGTCGGGCGCGGGTCCTGTTAAAAAGGCGGATTTAACAAAACCTCAAGTACTTGAATTTATGAAGTCGCAGAAATGGTTTGATTATACCTCTGTTGCACAAACCATCGATACAAGTCGACTTACAGGAGGCAAGGTGTTGTATATCCACCTTTGGGCATCCTGGTGTAGCCCTTGCTTGAACGAAATTCCTGAAATGATCAAATATGCTAAGGCAAATACGAATCAAACTCAGTTCATCGTCGTTTCGCTAGACGAATCACAAGCGGAACTTGAAAAGTTTTTAAAAAGTTTTCCGGAGTTGCGGGATCCGATTTTCATAAATATTTGGGACTATGATAAGTCGATTTCTAAAAAACTAGATGTGGACCGATTGCCTATGACCGTGATTTTGAAGCCTAATGACGATGCCATTAGGAATATTCGGTCAGTTGTTGAGTGGAAATCACTGTAGGAACTGATCCCTTGTAAGGCCCTAGGTGGTTCATACCGCCTCGATAAAATCAGGTTATTCAATAAATTATTTGGCTCGTTGGTTGACTTCTGATTGTAAACAATCAGAAGTGCCGTCCGAATGAAAAAAACTAAATAAAACAGGTCTTTAGAGGTCGGAGTAAGTTGTCCTAGGACCTTATACGGAATCATTTTCATTCATTAGAATCCTAATTTCTTTTTAAGCTCATCGGCTGCTTTTTGACCAGCATCTTGAAGCCCCTTTTGGGCCTGTCGCTCGAAATCTTTTTTGGCAACGTTGATTTTGTCATCCACTTGCTTTTTTTGATCGTCGATCTGCTTTTGTACCTTTGAAACTTCACCGTTGGCTTGATTTTTAATGGCGTCGGTTTGACCCGTAAGTTGCGATTTCAGCTTATCTAGCTCGGAGTTTACGGCCTGCTGTAACTTTACGTTTGCTTCGGCAATTTTACCCTTGAGCAGATTCTCGAAAGATTTTTGCAGGTCACTTCCCAAGCTTGAGCGTATATCTATGGCTAGATCTTTTAGTTCGCCGGATGCTGTGGCTTCGACGTTAAATTGATTAATGGCTTTTAATGTATTGTCTAGAATCTCGGCCACGGTCTTATCAGCGGCGCTACTTTTGAAAGCGACGTTTGAAAAATCGGTTTTCATTTTTAAATCGTAGGTTTTGAAGCCGATGGTTTTTCCTGAGCTTGCAAAGCTTGCTGTGGTTTGCGGAATGGAAATTTCTGAGTCTGGGGATTTTAGCAATTCAAGGTTAGCCATTTGAAATGCACCGACATCAAACAGGAAGCTAACTTGGGGCTGGTCGTCTAGATTATTTAATTCGGCATTTATTTTTATGCCCGAGACGTTCATTTTTTTGAAAGCACCTTTTATATCTAAGGTAGTGACCTTGTTAATTTGACGTTGATTCGAGGTTATGTTTTCAATTTTTCCTGCAAAATCTCCGAAATCGGTGGTGGCATTTGATGTCGAACTGATGCTTATTTTTTTTATCCAAAAAAGTGGAAACCCATTTTTGATTGGGAATTCATACGAGGTGCCGTCGGCCCGTTGGTGGGGCTGAATTGTTTCTGGCTGATTCGCTTCTGCGCTGGTTTTGCCCGAAATTTTATTAGCGTATTTGGGCGGCAAGTACTTTTCCGCAAGATTTTTGTAATGATCTAACTTATTCATCATCGGCGCGAGGTAGCTTAGAAAAAGAGATTTTGCAAAACTTCCGGCGTCGATTTTTGGAATTTTAAATCGTGATTTTAGGGATTCGATGTCTTTTTTTACTTGTAAATCGATTGCCTTGTAATCTTGATCTAGACTTTTAAGATCAGAATCAAGTTGTGACTTTGCCGATTGAACCTGTTTATTTTTGCTGTCGACATCTTTTAGTAGCGAATCAAATTGTTTAACAGACGTATCAAGTTCCTGAGGTGTTTTAAAATCTTTGCTTTTTATTCCTTCGAACCTGCTTTTGAATGAGTTAAGCTCGACAGTGGTTGGCAATGTTTTTATTTTTGCATCCCACTCGGTTTTTTTAGCTACCCATTTTTTATTCATTTCTTCGAGCATCTTTTTTGATGCAAGTTGCGCTTCTAAATTCTTGATTTGTTCGTCCCACTTGCCGGTTTTCAAGAAAACCGAAACATCACTAAGTACGTTGGACTGATTGTCTTTTTCTAGCTTGTTCATGGCTTTGTCAGAGAGCTGTTGCGAAAAGCTGGGCTTTTCATTACTGCTTGGCTCTGGCGGTGCTAATTTTCCTACGCTTGAACGTTTAGACATGAACTGTACGCCTTCTACGGCAATTTCATCCACGACGAATTTTAATCGTAACAGTGCTCCCCAGTTAACTGCGAAACGAAC
>JAYTMU010000146.1:0-7363 GCA_043728195.1 Bdellovibrionales bacterium | reverse complement strand
TACAGTTCTGACATCTGCAAATGAATAATCTTTTTCGGTGCAACAAATCCTGTTTTTATAAAATGCAGAATTTGCGGAAATAAAATCTTCATTAAATCTCACCTGAAGAATTTGTGGGTGATTTCAGTAAATTCTAACGTCGGATTTTGAATGTATGCATGCCTTTTCTACGCAAACTTCCTATACCCCACTCTGAAACTTTGCACCCTATATGCTGCAAAGTTTCAGTGCGTGAATAAGTGGTTTTAAACAATTCGCGAGTAATTTCTTAAGAATTTAGATTGAAGCCAGCAGTAATTGGTACGCGCAGCTAGCATCTCCATTTTTTATCGTCTCCTGCGCGATGTCCGCTCGTATCGGATGAAAAAAGATAAGCAACGTATTCGCAGGCAAATGGAACACTAAGTTCGCGAGCGCGGATCTCGCTCTTTGGGCGGCATGATATTGAAACATGTCGTCCAAATCCCTTCTTCCAAAGAACGACAGAATTCTTCTGGTAACTTTTCAGCTCGCATTTCGGTAATTACTTTTTTAAAATTATAATTCATTTTGTGCAGTTGTGGATTCAAGTTTTCTTCTTGCAAAGTAATAGTCGCATAATAAACGTGTGGTTTACCCTCATGCGCGGGGCGCCCTAGCACCCCAACATTCATCCAAAAGCCATTGTCACTAACTGATCGTATCCATGGTAGGCCCGAGTGCGTCGCACAAATTCCATCAACACCATATTTCCCTAACCAATCAGCGATTTTTTTATTAGAAGTTTCACTTTCCCAAACAAACTCATTTGTTTCATCAGGACTACCATGACAAAGCAAAATTTTATTTTCATTCCAACTCAATTCTATTTGCGGCGGCAAGCTTTTCAGCCACGGCTTGTGCTTTTCTGAAGTCATTTTAAAAGTGTAATCAAAACTGACCTGGGCAAAGTGGCGATCAACCGGATCTAAATACCCGCAACCGCATTCAGGCTCGCTGTTACCAACTGAATAGTCATAATTACCTTGTATGCACTGAATATTAGAATTTTTTAAAAGCTCGATCGTTCGGTCGGGATAGGGACCAAAGCCACCCATATCTCCAAGACAAAATCTGTATTCAAAATCTGCAGTTTCTTTTAAAAAAGTTTCAACAGCTTCAAAATTGTTGTACGGGCCTCCGCATACAGCAATTTTTTTACAAGATGAAGGTAGAATTAATTTTACCATTTTTGAATTCATACAGCCTCTGTTTTGTAAATGCGGTCAATATCACGTGTGGCCAAGGCCGTGGACTTATGGTCAAAAACTAACTTTCCTGATTTTAAGCCTAGTACTCGTCCATTTAAAACTGTCAAAAGGGAAAGATCGTGCAGTACAGATACGATTGTGATTTGTTTTTCTTTCATTAAATTTTGAAGTAATTTTGCAATTTCTGTTGCTGCCTGTGGATCTAAATTGGATGTGGGCTCGTCCGCAAGGATCAATTTTGTTCCCTGCGCTAACGCGCGCGCGATTGCCACTTTCTGCCGTTCGCCACCCGAAAGACTATCAGCTCGCGAATCTGCTTTGTGAAATACTCCGACTAACTTCATTGCATCAATTGCAGCGTTGTGGTCGGCTTTGGTAAACAATCGTGCCCAGGTTTTGAATGACTTATTCAATGACAGCCTTCCAATTAAAACGTTCTCAAGAACTGACAACCTAGGAACTAGGTGTAGTCCTTGAAAAACTTGGCCAACTTGCGATCTCAGTTCACGAATTTCTTTTCGCTTCATAGTGCGCACTACCTGGTGCCCGAGCACTTCAACCGCTCCCGCAGAAACTGGTTGAATTCCTGTCATTAGTTTTAACAAAGTTGATTTCCCCGCCCCGTTCGGGCCAACAATCGTAACAAATTCACCCTGGTTGATTTTCACCGACACTCCATTAAGTAAATTTTTTGACTGAATTTGCACGTGAACATCATTTATTTGAATAATTGGATTTGTATATGTCATAGTAAACTTGTCCGCACGCGGCGGCTGAAATAATCAAAAAGGTAAACCATACCTACGATGGCTATTAGTATTGTCGATAACCTAGCCCACTGAAAAAGTGCGGTTGCTTCAGAAACTAGAAGCCCCAATCCGCCCGCTCCTATCAATCCCAATACGGTCGAATCTCGAATATTAAATTCCCAAATGTATAGATTTGTTGATACAACTTGCGGCAAAATAGCTGGCCAAACGGCGTTAAAAAATATTTGCGCTTCGCTGGCTCCGACTGCACGAACTGAATCGATTGATGCCATATCTAGGGTCTCGATGGACTCAGCATATAATTTACCAAAAGTACCTAGGCAATGGGCTGCAATTGCAAGAATTCCAGCAGTTGGTCCTAACCCAAAAATACCAACAAACAATAAACCAAATATGAGTGTGTGTACGGATCTAGAAAATCCAAGTAGCGCTCTTGCGCTGTAGGCAATCCAGGGCGGCGAATGAATATTCTTAGCCGATACAGCACCTAAAGGAAATGCCAACACAGACCCAAGGAAACTTCCTAGCGTTGCAATTTTTAACGTTGTCATGATGGCACGTAGTAAAGCCCAAAAAAATTCAGTCTCTACGATTTGTCTATTTTCCACCCGAAGAACTTCGCCTTCAGCGTTTTGATATTTAAATTCAGTTGAGCCAAACCAGATATCCAAAAAACTTGGTCTTGATAACTCGTCCATTGTTTTAACTAAATTGCGCCATGGATTTCGTCCAAGGCTTATGTCATCCGTATTTAGAAAAGAAAAAAAGCACCAGCCCACAAAAAGCATGTAAATAACAAACCAAATCAGTGGTCGTGAAGCTAGTGCTCGTTTAATTATCCGCCACCTTTTGCTTTTGGCGTTAACTTACCTGTCGCTAAACCAGCGTCTCGCACGGGCTTATAAAAACTGTCCGTCTTTTTTACAAAACCGGTATAGTGGTTTGGCAACAACGTTTTATTTGTTTTTAATTCATCCGCCACGTTTTCAAGTGCTGACTGCAACTTCGTCACAAACTTTTTATCTTTAAAAAGTTCAGGACTAACAGCTACAGCGTCATTTGGAAGCGGGCTAGATTCCCAAAATATTTTGCTGTCTTCAGCTTTAATAAGACCTTCTTCAATCATTGCATTTCTATTGCGGTTGTAATCTGCGCCAGCATCAAGTTCGCCTTTGGTAACTTGCGTCTCGATGGCCTGGTGTTTCGTGTAAAGTACTTTGCTGAAATACTCATCCGGATTAATTCCTTCTTTCATCATATGATGAAACGGTATCAAATATCCAGAAGTTGAACCTTTGTCACCGAATGCGAAGGTTTTACCTTTTAAATCTTTTAAGCTTTTAATACCTGATTTAGGATTGGTAACCATGATTGCGAAGTACTCTGGTTTTCCATCATAAAGTATCGTCGAGACAACCTGTGCGCCAGATTCATTATTTGCTAAAACATAGCCCCACGGCCCCAGTAAACCAATGTCGACTTCGCCGTTACCCATGGCCTTAGCTAAACCTTCCCAAGAATCAACGGTTCTTACCGTAACTTCGCGACCTAATTTTTTCGCCATATATTCACCTAGTGGCTTGTACGTAGCATCATTTTTCTCTTTATCGGGTTGAAATAGTCCAACTCCAAAAATAAGTGGCTTCTCAGTCTTAGCTGCAAATGCCGATGGCAGTCCCAAAGCAAACAGTGTAACAAGTAACAAAATGTTTTTCATGCATATCCTCTTAAGGGGTTGGTGGTTTCGAACCAAAATAGTTTGTCAAAAAAAATTAGTAAATTCAAACTCAAATGTAATCAACGCGGTTCAGTCAGACTAGACCTCGGACTGATAATCATGACAGCGAAACTGACATCAATAATTGGCCTTGATTCACAACAGAAAATTGCACATGCTAAGTAGGTGGAAACAAATAGATCACTCAAATTTCGAAAAAGCGATTTGGCCAATGGGACTCATCAATTAAAGCAATTAAATCAGTTCAGCGAGCGCATTAAAAACTTGACGCCGTTTACATCTCAAATGAAATCGGCCCAGCTTTATCCGCTGACCCCGCAAAAGCTTGAAATTTTCCAAATTAATATGGGGAAAATGTGCAATCAAGCATGTAAGCACTGTCATGTCGATGCAGGACCTGACCGCCGCGAAATAATGACTCGCGAAACCATGGGAAAGATTTTAAACATTTTAAAAACGTCGACTGCTCATACGGTGGATTTAACAGGTGGAGCACCTGAAATGAATCCGCAGTTTCGCTGGTTCGTCGAACAGCTTACGGCACTTAATAAAAAAGTTATAGTACGTTGCAACCTTACGATTATTCTAGCCAACAAAAGTTACAATGACTTACCGGAATTCTTTAAAAGACACAAAATTCATGTCGTATCTTCTTTACCCTACTACGACAAAAGTAAAACAGATCGCCAGCGGGGTGACGGTGTTTTTGAAGATTCAATTCAAGCACTAAAGATGTTAAATGCCATTGGTTACGGTAAACCCGATAGTGGTTTGAACTTAGATTTAGTGTACAACCCTTCCGGTGCTTTCTTGCCGGGCTCACAAGAGGCTTTACAAAAAGATTTTAAAACCGAACTGCAACGGCTTTTCGGTATTGAGTTTAATAATTTGTTCGCAATCACCAATATGCCAATTTCTCGCTACTTAGATTATCTGATTGAAACTGAAAATTTTGAAGATTACATGGAAAAACTAGTAGCTGCATTTAACCCGACAGCTGCTGCCGGCGTTATGTGCCGCAATACAATTTCGATAAGCTGGGACGGGTTTATTTACGACTGCGATTTCAATCAGATGTTAGATTTAAAAATCCAAACTGCTAGCCAAGCAGGGTTAGATGACTACAATGAATCTATTTTAAAAAATCGAAATATTGTACTTAATCAGCATTGCTACGGTTGTACAGCAGGTGCCGGATCTAGCTGTGGCGGCACCACATCTTGACCGTAAAAAAAGCGACGAAAAAGAGCAGAAAGCCCAAGAAAAGGGTTTATGATAATTCTTTGCGAAAAGAAAAAGCTGATCAAACGCAAAAACATATCATTGAAACTTATGTCAATTTATTAGCTGAAAGACGTGGTGCAGATGTCTCAATAGAAGAGCTTGCAGCAACTTCAAAAATATCTCAGCGAACGGTATTTCGGCTATTCAAAGATAAAGATGCGCTGTACAGAGCCACTGACTTATACATCGAACAGTTTGTTCAAGTAAGTTTTCAAAAAATACAGCAAACGGATATTCTTTCATTTACGAAAGACGTTTTTAATCTTTTTGAAGAGCATGAAAATCTAATGATGGCTTATATGTTTTCCTCTTTTGGTGTTACAACGCGTGAAATTTTTCGCAAAAGATTAAACAAGCTTTTAATAGATCAAATTATGGCTGCAAAAAATCTGAAAATTACGCGTTTAATTGAAACTCGCCTTGCGGTAATTGTAACCTTAATAAATGTCAAAATTTGGCATGATATCCGGTCTGACTTTAAGCATTCCAGTAAAGAAATCGGACAGGCCGTTAGCTGGGCTATCGAAAATTTAATTCGCGCGCTTTAAATTTGTTTTTAATCTGCATGATAATAAAAATAATCCCGAAAGTGCCATCAGTATAAGGTCTTCAACAACAGTCCACCACGTCAATGGTCGTCCCCAGAAAACTCCAAAACATCCACAATTCTGTAAATTTAATCCACGAATATTTGAAAACGTTGCAAGCCCAACATAGCCAAAGTGCATCAGCGTTAACAAAACCGCATTCCTAACCTGCTGTTTTTCCATGATGATAAAAATTCCTAGAAACAATTCAAACAGACTTACCGATAACCCTAAAACCATGGCTACACTGTGTGACATGCCAAACTGATACGTCAGTATAACATCTGCAAAACCCCTATTGTCTAACAGTTTACCAATACCAGTTGCTAGCACCAATACTGCAAAGAAAATTTTTAAAACAACGTAGACCGTTCGCTGAAGCATGCTTATACTTTTACATATTCATAGGGTGGTGTCGATGAATTCAGTACTCTTTTTTTGCCTAGTTTTACTAACCGGCACAATAACTTTCGCTGACATGCTTATTGCTGACGTAAAGATTCCAGTAAAAATTGTGTATGATAAAAAAACATTTCAATTAAACGGCTCGGCAATACGAAAAGTTTCGATGTTTAATATAAAAATATGGGTCAGCGCTTTATATGTGGAATCTTCAACAAACAACGCATCTGAGCTAATCGAATCTAAAGCGACAAAAATAATTGATTTACATGCTCTGTACGATGTAACGGCAACGGATTCGATTAAGGGCTGGAGGATCGCATTTGATGATAATTGCGAAAGCAAATGCAGCGTCCTAGCTCCAGAAATACAGCGCTTTTATAAAAGCGTTCCTACGTTTAAAAAAGGTACTGCCTATCGATATATATTCACGACAGAGGGTGTAAAAATTTTTCTGGAAAACCAGGAAATTTTTTCGTCAGCTAATTCAGATTTCAGAACACTTTTACTTAAGACGTGGATCGGACCAAAGCCGCCTTCAGAAGACGTGAAGAAAAGCCTACTTAAGGGATTCGTAACATCTTAAAAAACAATTCCCAAATTGCTTCTACGTTAATATCGACAACTAAATCAATTTCTACTGACAAAATAGCTTTTTCCCTGCGATGATAAGATGCCCTGTTGCCATCTGCATCACACAAAAACAGTCCATTGGCGAATAAGTAACCCGTGGCTTTTTTTAAAGTAACTATTTCTGGGTTTACCTGCGCAACAGCACTGACCAAATCCCAAACGGGAAAGCTAAGCCTTCCTTTTAAAAGTAAACTTCGCCAACGCCATCTTTGCAAATGGCTCCACAAATAAATTCCTACTGTGGACTTTACAAGCTCAACTTTCAAATTTGCCGGAGTTTTCAGGTTGTACGCTACATCCAATGGCACAACAATTTTTTTGCAGGGTGAACTTAGAACGTGTCTAGCTGCCACAAAGTCTTTTGTTAAATTAAACTCAACAGGCCAGAACGGTGGGAAATTCCCCATCGTTGTTATTCTACCTAAAGTTAGCCATACGCAATCAGGCATATAACCTTGATTCAAATAATAGGATAAGTTTGTTAACGGCCCTAGTGCCAGATAAGTGGAATCGGTCGGCAGTGATGAACTTGCAGCATGCCCCTGCTGACATTCAACATTTGAATCAACCAAACGCCGTATTTCTAAATTGTTCTTGTGGCAAATATCAGCCTTGGCATTACCATCGACGCTTAAAAGTTTATGAATATGCAGCTTCGACTTCAGCAAGAATGCCAAAGCAAATGCATCATCAACATCGCCGCCGAAAAATTTTTGGTTG
>JAYTMU010000145.1:0-2138 GCA_043728195.1 Bdellovibrionales bacterium | reverse complement strand
AAACTCCATCCGAAGCAAATGAAAACGATAAAAAATCAGCGATTCAAAAAATAGATAAGGACGCGGAACTGTAAATGGCTTTTGGGGGAATCATTCGCTTTTCTGATATTTTAAAAACTGCAAACTCACATCCCGAGTTTAAGAAAGGATGTGTTGTCGACACAAGCATCCTTTTTGCCGCAAGCTACACGCCAGATTTTTTCAATAAAGAATCTGAAGAGCTTTTCGAGTACCTGGCGGAACTCGAGATCCCTTTATTTACAAATATTAATATTCGTTCTGAATTTATGAACAAACAAAGACAAGTCATGATTCCCGAGGGCCTTAGCGATTTGTATACTTCGTTTGGAAAAAGTCTGGATGTAGTTCTCTATTCCAAGCTTCAAAGTAATTACACAACTGTATCGGAAGGGCGTAAAACCGGTAAATCGTATAAACTTGATGAAAATCAAATAAAGTCTTGGAGAAAATTACTTCGAGTCCGTCAACTAAAAACTAATGATGGTTGGATTCAATTTTGCTCGGATTATTTAAAGGGTAAAATTGAAACCGTATGGGATAAAGCTTGCGATGAGTTTGGAATTAATTTTCTGTCACTTCGCGATGATGACAAGCCAAATTGGCTTACCGGCGATATGAATTGGGATGGCATGGCTCAAATTATTGGCCAGTATGGCATTGCATCATCAGACGCCATGATTATTAATCTTTTTTTGAATTCGCATTTTCCAGCAATTATAACGGCCGACGGTGAAATTGCTTACGTTGTCGAAAAAATTGCTCCGCTTAATAAATTCGTTATCATTCCAGATAAGTTGTAAATCAAAACATCAAATATCCAGCCGTGGCAAGTTTGCGTAGCACGCCCGTTCAAAACCACGATAGCTGTACCATTTCACATGCGTCAGTAATAAATATCTTAAAGTTATTAAGATCTAGTGACTTGCAGATTTTCCGCTAACTTCTTTACCTAAAAAAGCTAAGCGTAAATTCTGCAAGTACACAATCTCAGAATCTGTAAAGCCAGCTTTCTTCCGCAAATCGACCGCAATATTTTCGACCCGCTTCGGTAACACCCATCGTAATTTATCCATCCGCTGTGAAAAATCCAAGTTCGGATCAATTTTTTCTACCGCACACATATTGCGGTACCACCTAGAACCGAATTCAACGTGCCCTACTTCATCGTTAAAAATTCGCATAGCTGCTTTTTGTACAGGTTTTGCGTCAACGCCTTGCAAGCGGCGAAGAATTGTTTCCCCTGCATCTAGGCCACTGCCTTCTAAGAACCGGTGCACAATTAAAATTCGGTCCAGTAGCGAATCTTTTTCGCTGGTCGCTGACCACAGTGCGCAGTGCACGGGCCAGTCTCCCCATTTAAAACCTAAGCCTTCAATTTCTGTTAAACACATTTCTAAGTGTTCACCTTCAGATAAAGTTATTTCCCAAAGTTGTTCCCTAAATTCACGTGGGGCTTCAGGAAATTCAACCAGTGTGCGTAAGCCCAGCTCCATGGCTTGTAATTCGATGCTGGCTAAGTCGTGTAGCAAACGCGCTTGGCCTTCTTTAAATGAAAGACCTTTTTTTTCTGGCAATTGCTTGGGTGCAAGCAGGCTAATGTCACGGGCTGGAATCAGTGGTGCGATTTCTTTAACTTTCAAATTGAAGATGGCTTCGGAACTTTGCCGAATTATTAGGAGTTTTTTAAAAATATCGGGTTCATGATAGGCCCACATAGCAAGCCAACCCTAGCATACGGCCTAGACCTAGACAAACTAACTTAGGTTAGGATAATTTGATCAGATATTTCTGAAGGAGATTCAAATGGGTAAGGGTTGGAAAGCCGCCGGTAAATCTGAGAACGCGCAAAAAAAAGGGGCCATGTTTACAAAAGTGGCCAGGGAAATTCAAGTGGCTTCCAAATTAGGTGGTCCAAGCCCCGACATGAATGCCCGCCTGCGTATGGCCATCGACGCGGCCAAAGCGATCTCGTGCCCGAATGACACCATTGACCGCGCTATTAAAAAAGGTGCGGGCCTGTTAGATGACGGAAAAATTATCGAAGAATTAACGTACGAAGGTTATGGACCCCACGGTGTCGGCGTTATTGTGGAATGCCAAACCGACAACAAACACCG
>JAYTMU010000144.1:0-2192 GCA_043728195.1 Bdellovibrionales bacterium | reverse complement strand
TTACGTCAATCGCAGGCAAAAGCAATCACAGACTATAAGCTGCACCCGTCGTACTTCTATTATTTACATGAAAAAGCAAAGTTTCCTGTAGAAAAGGTTTTTGCAGGCCGTATGTCGATTCAGAACACGACTGGATTTATTGCGTCAGCAGATCCCCAGTTCGGTGTATTTACTGTAGGGGTGCCGTTTTCGAAAGATGCCGCTGGAAAAATCGAGATGATATTAGTGGTCGACGTGCACTTAGCAGCGCTTCAAAAGCCGTTCTTGTTAAAAACTGAAAGTGAATCCTATCTGACGGACGATCAGGGTGTTTTACTGGCTCATGCAAATGCCGATCTGGTATTTAAAAAACAATCGGTTGGTAACGAGCCATTGATCGCGCATGCTGTGAAAAACGGAGCTAACAATCAATTTCAAAGTCAGTTTAATAGTAGCATGGATAAAAAAGAAAAAATTGGGGTTTATGTGCGTACGGGCTACGGGCCACTTGTCGTATTTCAAACGTCGTTAAGTGAAGTGTTAGCACCTGCAGAATCGGTCAAACGGGAATTTATTAAAAACTTAGCGTTTGCATTTTTTGCGTCCATAATAATTATCTCGCTTTTTTCCATTACGTTGACGAAACCTATCGAAAAGTTAGCAGGCTTAATTAAGCAAGTCTCGAAAGGGCAGTTTGATTTGCACGCAAAAAAACTAGTTACCACGAACGATGAAGTCGGAGACCTTGCCATCGCATTCGACGAAATGACGGCTGGTTTAAAAGAGCGCGATAAAGTTAAAAGCTTATTTAGTAAATTTCATGGCTCTTCGGTTGCTGACAATCTTATAAATTCGGATGTGGTTCTGGGTGGAAAATCAAAAGAAGTGGTTGTCTTCTTCAGTGATATTCGCGGTTTCACAGAGTACTCGGAAAGCCGTTCAGCGCAAGAAGTGGTCGACATGCTAAATGAATACTTTGGCGTCATGGTCGAAATTATTAATAAAAACGGAGGCGTCGTTGATAAATTTATTGGTGATGCCATCATGGCCGTCTGGGGTGCACCGGAGACGTCGCCCAACGATGCGTTAAACGCCGTGACTGCGTGTTTGCAAATGCGCACATCACTTAACGAATTAAATAAATTACGTCTATCACGCGGCCAGGATCCTATTCTTATTGGGATGGGGTTACATTCGGGCGAAGCTATATCTGGTACCATTGGATCGACAGAACGGATGGAATACACAGTCATTGGAAATACCGTAAACACGGCGTCCCGAGTGGAAGCTTCGACAAAATCTTTCGGTACTGATTTGTTGATAACAAATCAGGTTCTGCAGCGTTTAGATGCCTCGATTGTTGTGCACTTAGCAGGTACCGCTGAAGTTAAAGGTCGAAGTGAACCGATCGAAATGTTTAAAGTGTCTGGTGTTGTTGTTAACGGTGAGGTCGTGAATATCACAACCCCCTATTCAGAATATGAAACTGGCGACGCGGAAAAAATAAAAATCGTATCTTAATACCTGCGGCCACTGCTTAAAACTATTTGCCGCAGTTAACCCAGGTAACGTTAAACTTTTGCACCAGCATGCCATCAACTGAATCCACTGTGAGTTGACCAAATTCGCCACCAGCGCTGTTAACCTGAATTTGCGAATCAATAACGATATCGGTATTTTCTTTAGGTGGAACACAATCTAAAACGGGTGGCTTTTTATTTACGGGACGCACAGCCGAAAGATTGTAATTTTCAGCAATTGGACCTTGCCAAATCTGCGAACCAAATTCAGCCGATAATTTTTGATGTCCCTGATTTGGTCCGACCATAACCTTCACATTTTGTGATGCAGAAACACCTGCATCTAAAGCAACAAATCCACGGAACTCAGCATTTTCAATGCGAAAACCAGTCTTACGGGGCTTTTTGACATGCAGTACAACGCGGCAACTTGCGCGCGCCACAGTGATATTTTTATCCACGCGTAAGTCAAAGGCGTCATACAAGATTGAAAATGCTGATCCGTTCGGAGTCATAGTGACGCTTACTTGTCCTTGCGGGCAGCCACTACCCTGATATTCGGCGCTAAGCAGACTAATTTGTGCAAAAACTAATGGCGAGAAAAAAAATAATAGTAAACCTAACTTCATGTGATCCCCCTGGGTACAAAGACTAGCAGCAGAGCCATTATGACTAAGCTGTCTAATTTAAGAT
>JAYTMU010000143.1:0-18962 GCA_043728195.1 Bdellovibrionales bacterium | reverse complement strand
TACAATCAGAAGTCAACCAACGAGCCACATAACTTATTGAATAGACTTATTTTATTGAGGCGGTATGAGCCACCTAGAACCTTATAAGAGATCAGTTTCTAAAAGTTATTATGATGACGGGCGACAATGAAACAACCGCAAAAGTTGTAGCCGACAAAGTTGGTCTAGATGGTTTTTTCGCTGACGTACTACCGCAGGGAAAAGCTGAAATTGTAAAAAAAATGCAAAGCGAAGGTCACTTTGTGGCCATGGCCGGTGACGGAATAAACGATGCGCCAGCCCTTGCGCAAGCGCAAGTAGGCATTGCTATGGGTACAGGAACCGATGTCGCAATGAACAGTGCAGGCGTCACTTTAGTGAAGGGTGATTTGATCGGAATCGTCAGGGCACGTGCCCTTAGCGTAGGAACAATAAAAAATATTAAGCAAAATTTGTTTTTTGCATTTATATACAACGTGCTCGGAATTCCAGTTGCGGCCGGAATTTTATATCCTACGTTTGGAATTTTATTAAGTCTCATGATCGCTGCAGCGGCCATGAGCTTAAGCTCCGTGTCTGTGATTGCCAATGCTCTACGTTTAAAAAATGTACGACTTTAGCAAGCTATTAAAGTTTTTTGTTAAAGTCGTAAGCGGTCGTAAGAAGAAATACGGTCGTTTCGTCTGGTAGGCTCTGGAGGGTTTGAGACGCATCCAGATAGCACGGCTAATAATAGAATTACTGGAATTAATGTTTTCATATCATCCTCGCTTTGTTACTTAGTTCTACGGGGAGAATTCCTATCTTGTGACACGATTAAAGACATTAATTAGGCGATAAAAGTCTAGTTTTAAATTACAAACTTTCGAAATTTTGTTTAGGTTTCCAGATGGAAAATATCAAGGCGCCTAGACTTACAAAAATAACCGAACCGATAATTAGCAACCGAAAATCTGAAGTGTTTGGTAACAACGTTCCAAAGCCATACAGCGCAAGTGTAGCGACCCCAGTTAAGGCATCGGCAAAACCGTTCACTTCGCCACGTTCGTGGGAACTGATGCCTTGTTGACGAATTTGCATTTCACCCAAAGAAAATCCGTACAAGCCAATTCTTGAAAGTAATATTAATGCTAAAAATCCATAATAATTAAATGAAGCTGGAGTCAGAAAGAAAATGAGCGCGCAGATCAGCGTTGCAGTTTGAAAAAGAATAAAAGCGCGACTTCCCTTAATTAGCCCCATCCGTGCCACAACAATTGGAAAAATGATTGTCGCAAGTAAACCAAATACGGCACCAAGCCCGCGAAATACCCCGATGGTAACTTCAGACATTTTTAGTCCGTCTTTAAGATAACCCGTCAGCAAAACACCGTGCGGACTTAATACTGACAGCCACAGCAGCGCGTACGCTAAAACTGCTGGTGCTACAGGTTTTTTAAAAAACGAAGCCCAACCAGTTTTTAACTGCAGCAGCAAAGTTTTTTGAACTGCAACATATGGTGCGGATTTTTCAAGTAATTTAGGATTACTTTTAAAAATTGAACGTAAAATTAATACTTCTGGAAAGAACGACAGAAGATTCCACGCAGCCACTAAAAGAAACCCCGCAAGTGGAATTGACGGAAACGTAACTAACAAAAGTAATCCGGCTAAGACAGGGGCACTGACCTCGGTCAGTAGATCCAGCTGGCGCATACGGCTGTTAAACTGTGGTAAGTGGCTACTATCAAATACGGCAGGAACCAGATCATTACCGACCGATATGTTAAGTAGTGATGATCCAAGGGAGCTAATTAAGCCCGAAAAAACAAGCACTATGAAAGCTGTGATGTGAACTGATGTGAATACACCGTGGATACCGAAAGTGTAACAATTCAAAAGCAGTAGGCATAAAACTCCAAGAAAGACACCGACAACTTGTAATATACTTCCCAGATAGGCAACGTGAATTCTACTTCTACGATCGATGACCGCAGCAATTCTTGGCATCAACAGCACATGCAAAAACTTTACCGCTAAAAAATATCCTGCCGCAATTCGAAGTTGATCTGGAAAAACTTTTAATAAAGTTAGCGGAACCGCAAAATCCCAAGCCTGATCACCCGAGCGAGTTAAAAACCTACCTAATAAAATTTTAAACGCTGTGGACTTCACTTTTTTATGCCCACTTATAGTAGAAATTTCTATTTTATTAATACTATTCTCCGCTGAAACTAGGTCCTGCTAAAAAGCCTTTTTGGGTGATAAAAACATAAAGATTTTTTATAAGTATTTGGTAATTTCCTTAAATTCATTTAGCGTTGTTTTTTGTGTCTTTGAATCTGAATCGATAAGTGAATCATCTAGACAGTGATCGATGTGATCCTTAATCAATTCAGTCTTTGCATTGCCAATGGCATTATAAACACCATGTAATTGCTGTGCTACATGCACACAACTTTCACCCTTTTGAAGCATAGCGATTACTTTTGTTAAGTGACCTTCGGCGCGTTTTAATCTGTTAACAAGTGCCGCGTGAGTTTTATGGACATGCTTTTTCATTTGCCGAAGATATCCCCCCTGGGGGGATATGGCAAGAGCTTTTTTAAAAGGTTAGAATAGCGGAATTTAAGCTTATTCCAAAAACGCGCCAATTTCTTTTGTGACCACATCCGGATTGGCAATTAAATTATTGTGTCCACCAGGTAAGCGAACAAGTTTGATATTCTTATGCTGCAGCAGTTTTTCTAGCGCACTGTCTTTAGTGTACTCATCCTTGTCACTTGCTAAAATTAGAACTGAACTGTCAGAAACCTTGGCAAGCAGTTCATAAAAATTTTGTTTCATTAGGACGTTAGTAAGTGATCCGTGGTACGAAGCATAGGTATGTTGCCCTGCGGCTCTGGCCACAGCTTTTGGTAACTCGGGTTCGGCTAAGCGTAGGAACGGGTAACTGATTGATGGAAAAAGTTCGTGCACATGACATACAAATTTTCCCCAGGTTTCATTAAAGGTCATAGCTACCATAAACTTAGACGAAGATTCTGCAATGGCCGCTTGCAAACGTTCTTTGCTAGTCACCATAGGTGCATTGATCAGAACTAGTTTTTTAATTTGCTGCGGGTGTGCGATTGCGTAGTTAAGGGCTAAAAACGTACCCATCGAGTGGGCTACAATTATTTCGGGCGTGCTACTCTCACTTTTTAAAGTCTCTTCAATTTTGAAAATATGCTGTTCAACGGTGTAATCAGTTTTAGGTTTTGGTGAATCGCCAAAACCAAGTAGATCAACTAAGACTAATTTATTTTGTTTCGCCAAAGTTGGAGTGACGCCATCCCATGCGCTATTCGATGCTAATAATCCATGGATAAAAAGAATATCTTTTGCTCCGGCGCCTTCGGTTCGATAAAATAGGGGGTCTGCATAATTCATATTTTTCTTTCCGCACGCACTGGCTAAAAATAGCCAGACTACATATTTAAGTTTAAATTTCATTTTAAACCTTTTTTAAACGTAAAACGGTCTCGGTGGCTGCAAAGCCGCCGATATATCCGCCAAGAAGCCATACGGCGCCAATACCCACAGCGAATTCTGCACCGAACGACAGAAATATTCCTAGCGACATCAGCCCAAGAACTAAGGTTTGTAAGTGCGACGTTCTTTTTAAAGCATTCACTTCTTCGATAGTTAGAAAAAAACCTGCAGCCAACACACTTAAACCAACAAATAAAATTCCGCAGCCAAGCATACAAAAGTGGTGCCCGCCAACGTTCATCATCCAATCTGCAAGCGAACGTTCGGTATTAAATGGATTAATTCCAAATTGATGACATACCGAAAGCGATAAAAAACCAACGGCCAAATGAATTCCTAAGATCTTTACAAAAACGGAAGACGCATTTGGATTTAGCAACTTACTTATTGTTGCTAACACCATTTGATCCGTGTTTTTCGGTGTAACTTTATCACTATTCATAAATTCTTGGTAATCATGCGCCCAATCATTATTATTATTATTATTTTCAGTTGTCATGATGGCTCCTTATCTTCAATAAACTGTTTTAAGCGTTTAATTCCGCGGCTAATAATTTGTCTGACATTTGTTGGAGTTGTCTTCAGACGTTCGGCAATTTCTTCGAACGTGCTATCATCAATGTATCTCATTTGCACAGCGATCCGTTGGCTTGGCGGCAACTGGTCAGTCAGTAACTGCGTCGATCCAGCCAGTACATCTTCCGTGGGCGCCGGTAAGCTATTTAAATCAAACGTGTCCATGATTTTTCTGGTGTTTTTATTTTTTCGAAAAAAGTCGATCATGACGGACCTAGTGATGGTGAACAGCCACGGAAGTAAAGGCAGTGTTTTATTATAAAGATGCTTCGATGAATGAATTTTTATAAACACATCTTGATAAATTTCTTGCACTTGTTCCTCCGTTTGCACCCTTTTTTTTAGGAAACTATAAATTTTAGACGAATGTCGACCGTACAATTTGCGAAATGCGTGCTCGTTCCCATTCTGATACATGGTCATTAGCGTTTCGTCTGTTAGATCATTTAGATCGTCCAAATAACCATCCTTCTTTGTAGGCAATACGTTCAGTACGCGCAACTTGTGACACGTCCTTTAAGAATACTTAATTTTTGCATGTATTCAACGGGTTACAACTGTTTTTTTTGTGTTGTCACAAAACCCATTTGCCTGTCGTAATAGGGACTATGAATCGCATGTTTTCCACCTTATTTTTATTGTTAATCTCGGTGCAAGCATTTTCGGAAACGATTACCTTGCAAGAGTATCTGTCAAAAGTTAAAGAGCAAAGCTTAGAGCTTAAAATTGCAGATTCCAAATTGGAAGTTCTTGATGCCAAAGCAAGCGGATTAACTATTCCGCCACCTATGGTCAGTTTTGCCAAAATGAATGAAGCAGATGGTAATTCGGCAACAGGATTCGAGGTCAGTCAAATGATCCCTTTTCCAACTAAAATTTCAGCCGACTATTCAGCCCGTAAATACGAGTTTCAGGCACAGCAAAAGAATAATTTAAGCTTACGGAAGCAAACGTACTTAGCGGCCAGGCTTATTTATTTGAAGCTGTGGGAAAGTCAGGAACGTTTAGCAATACTGAATGAAAAACGAACGATCTTAAAAAATCACGTAAAACTTTCTAGAGCAGTCACCAGGTCAGATAGTTTTGCTAGTGTACATTTGCTAAAAACAGAATCTGATCTAGATTTTTTAGAAAATGAAATGGAAAGCGCCACGCAAAACATTTTAGAAAAACAACTAGAGGCCGCCGTTTTTATCAATGCCGATCCTGCTTCATTTAAGTTCGCAGCAGTTGATCCAAAACCCAGTCAAGTGCCTCCGATCACATCCATCGAAGAATCAAATGTTTATCAGGCTAAGCTTCTGGGCGTTGAAAGCTTAAAAGCCAAAGAACGTAAAGCAAAATCAGAATGGTTACCCGATATTTCATTGAAGTACAAAGAAATGGGCGCAACGCCCACGTCAATGAAATACAATGAATTTATGATCGGTGTGACGCTACCGTTTCTATTTCCGTGGCAGCCATACGCAGTTTCAAGTCTGACCAGCAAGGAAAGACGTATTGCCGAATATGAGTTGGAAAAAGAAAAAAGAAATTTTGGATCTGACAAAGTTGGTTTAATAAGTCGCATTGAATCCTTACGAAAACAGTTAAGCACACTAGAAAATAAGTTAATCCCCAAGGCTGAAAAAAGAATGAAAATTGCCCATAATATTGTGCCCCGTGATATGGAAACATTACAAGATCACCGCGAAACGATGGAAGCCTTTCCAGAACTTAAATTGAGGGCCCTAGAAATACGGATCGATTTTGAGAATGCAGTATCTGCTTTAGAAAAATACAGCAACGTCACAAAGGATATGGGTAATGAGTAAATTGCAAATTGGAATTGTGATACTAATCTTGGGCATTGCCGGTTATTTTGCTGCAACGTTTGTACGGAATAAACAGCCTGACCCACAAGGGATAAACGTTTCACCAAGCGAAAGCAAAACGTATTACACTTGTCCGATGCATCCGCAGATTCATCAAGATCACGAAGGTGAATGTCCCATCTGCCACATGAAACTTGTTAAAGTAACAAAAACTACGAAAAGTACTGGTAGCGGTGAACAACTGGGTGACAAACGTTCCGTGTTAGAAATTTCAAACAATCAGCTTGAGCTTATCGGCATACAGAAAACCGAAGTCGAACGCATGAGCTTAACTGCAAAAATTCCAATTTCAGGTCGTTTTATTTCTTCCACTTCAGTAGCGTTTCAAATTTACGAAGAAGATCTTGGTCAGATGCGTACAGGTCTTCGCTTTAATGGCCAAAGCAGTTCAACTTCTGAAGACGCGGTTTCTGGCGTGATTGTATCAGTGGATTCGATCGTTGATCCTAGCAGCCGAACTGTGCGGGTCATTGGTAGTATCAAAAGCGGAGCGAAAAATGTGCGCCCCGAGACCAGCTTTAGTGGTGAAATACTAATAGATCTAAAAGATCGTCTAGGAATTCCTGAAAGTTCGGTCCTACGCACTGGCAGTCGCGACATTGTGTACGTATTTGGCGAAGATAATAAGCTGACTGCAAAGACCGTTAAGGTCGGATTAAAAACAGAGGGTTTTTTTGAAGTTGTTAGCGGCCTTAAAGAAGGTGATGTGATTAGCTCTGGACCCAATTTTTTAATTGATTCAGAAGCTAAAATTCGGGGCGCTAATGATTAGAAAGATTATTGAGTTTTCGGCACATAACCGCTTTTTAGTCATCATGATGACTGCGGTTTTGATGGTGATCGGGGCTTATTCTTTGAAAAAAATCCCATTAGATGCCATTCCGGATCTTTCAGATACGCAAGTTATTATTTATTCTAAGTGGGATCGATCGCCAGACATCATGGAAAATCAAGTTACGTATCCGATCGTATCGGCATTGCTAGGTGCACCGAATGTAAAGTCCGTGCGCGGTTTTTCTGATTATGGCTTTTCATATGTTTATGTTATTTTTGAAGATGGCACTGACCTTTACTGGGCACGAAGTCGTGTTTTAGAAAGTTTAAACCGTATAACGGCGCAAATTCCTGATGACGTTAAAACAGAAATTGGCCCTGATGCCACCAGTGTGGGTTGGGTCTATCAGTATGCCTTAGTTGATGAAACTGCAAAATTTAATTCGGCAGATTTAAGATCAATGCAAGATTGGCTTATTAAATTTCAATTGCAATCAGTACCAGGAGTTGCAGAAGTTGCAGCCGTTGGTGGTTTTGTAAAACAGTACCAAGTTAAAGTAAATCCAACAAAGCTTGCACAGTTTCAAGTAACAATGAACCAAGTTATGGAGGCTGTTAAAAACTCAAACCAGGAAAGTGGTGGCCGAACGATCGAGTATTCGGGGACTGAAGCCATGATTCGAAGTCGTGGTTTGGTAGATAAAGTTGAAGACATTGAAAATGCAGTGGTTATGTATAATCCACGAAGTCAGGCACCGATTCTTGTCAAACAGTTGGCGACAGTTTCGATCGGTCCAGAAATGCGCCGAGGCATCACTGACTTTAACGGCTTAGGTGACACCGTGGGTGGCGTCATTGTTATGCGGCAAGGGGAAGATGCGCCGGCTGTCATCGAGCGGGTTAAAGAAAAAATTAAAGATATTCAAAAAGCCTTACCAGAAGGCGTAAAAATAATTTCTGTTTATGACCGATCAACACTTATTGATCGGGCTATCAATACCTTGAAGACTACATTGCTAGAAGAATTAATTATAGTCAGTTTAATCATTTTGATTTTTTTGTGGCACGTACCTTCGGCCATTGTGCCGATCGTAACTATTCCTATTTCAGTTTTACTGGCATTTATTCCGCTATATTTATTAGGTCAAAGTTCAAACATCATGTCCTTAGCAGGAATAGCTATTTCAATCGGTGTTTTAGTAGACGGGGCTATTGTCGAAGTGGAAAATGCCTACCGTAAAATTCAGCACTGGGACGAAGGCGGCAGGAAAGGTGATTTTTTTCAAGTGCGTCTTGAAGCTTTATTAGAAGTAGGACCGTCTGTATTCTTTTCACTTCTAGTCATAGCTGTGGCCTTTATTCCAATATTTACCTTAGTAGATCAAGAGGGAAGACTTTTTAGACCGCTTGCACTTTCTAAAAACTTAGCTATGGCAATTGCAGCAATTTTAGCGATTACGCTAGATCCTGCAATTCGGATGCTTTTTGCCAGGGCCGATCCGTATAATTCAAAACACAAGTGGCTGAATAAAATTGGTAATACTTTGTTTGTTGGAACTTACTATTCTGAGCACCGTCATCCAATTAGTAAACGAATTTTTGCACTGTATGAGCCTGCTATTGATTGGGTTTTAGAACATAAACGAAAAACCCTAGCTTTTGCTGCAGTTGGAATGCTTTCGGTTATTCCAGGCTTTATGATTTTGGGAACAGAATTCATGCCGACGTTGCACGAAGGAAGTTTGCTTTATATGCCAACAGCACTTCCGGGTATTTCTGTTAGTGAAGCGCAACGGATATTAACCAAACAGGACCAAATATTAAAATCATTTCCCGAAGTTGATACCGTTTTTGGAAAAGCCGGTCGTGCAGAAACCTCCACCGATACGGCGCCCATGAGCATGGTAGAAACTACTATTGTTTTGAAAGATAAATCGCACTGGCGAAAAACCGATAGGTGGTATTCGTCACTACCTAATTTTGTGAGAGCTCCATTTAATCGCCTTTGGCCTGAAACTATTTCTGAAGAAACTTTGATCGAAGAATTGAATGAGAAACTATCTTTTGTAGGTATGCCAAATATTTGGACTATGCCGATAAAAAATCGTATCGACATGCTGTCCACAGGTATTCGCAGTCCAATAGGTGTAAAGATTTTTGGTGCAGATTTAAAAATAATTCAGTCCATTGGCGAAAATATCGAAAAAGAAATCCGGGCTGTGCCTGGAACCCGCGCCGTGATTGCCGAACGAATTGCTAGCGGCTATTTTCTAGATTTCGATTTCGATCGTGAGCGGTTAAAATATCATGGGCTTTCGCTAAAAGATGCGCAAGATCAAGCGATGCAAGCTGTTGGCGGCGCGAACGTTTCACAAATACTAGCAGGTCGTGAAAGATACCCCATTCAAGTTAGATTAGCGCCAAGTTTTCGCCAAGATAGCGAAAGTATAAAACGTATTTTGATCACAACGCCTACAGGTGCGCAAATTCCGCTAAGTACAATTGCAAAAGTAAATTTTAAAGATGGTCCCAGCATGATCCGTGACGAAAATGCATCGCTGGTCGGCTACGTTTACATTGATTTAGATACAACTAAAACCGACATTGGCTCGTACGTTGAAAAAGCCAAAGCAGTTGTGAATGAAAAAGTAAAGCTTCCGGAAGGTTATTTAATTTCTTGGAGTGGCCAATTTGAAAATATGCAGCGCGTGAAGGAACGCTTAAAAGTTGTTATTCCTATGACGTTAATGTTGATTATATTTCTTTTATTCTTCAATACGAAGTCGTGGGTGAAAACCGGCATTGTTTTACTAGCCGTTCCCTTTTCAATAATAGGTGCCGTGTGGATACTGGTATTTCTGGGCTACAATTTATCAATCGCTGCGTGGGTTGGAATGATTGCACTTTTAGGGTTAGATGCCGAAACTGGCGTTTTCATGTTGATGTACTTAGATATTGCTTTCGAAGACCGCGTGAAACGGGGTCAAATGAATTCGCTACAGGATCTAAAAGCTGCAGTTATTGAAGGGGCTGTGCACCGTGTGCGGCCAAAGTTAATGACCGTGGCTGCATTATTTATGGGTCTGATACCAATCATGTGGTCCATCGGTGCCGGAAGTGATGTCATGAAACGAATTGCAGCGCCCATGATTGGCGGATTGCTAACATCATTTTTACTAGAACTTTTAATTTATCCAGTTATCTATTATGTGTGGAAAGCGCACAGTCATTTAAAGATTAACTGGAAACAAATTATTTAACCAAAGGAAATTGTATGAAAAAGTTAATAGTAGGTTTTTTTATTCTTGTATGCACCGGAGTCGTAGCCGCTGCTGAAAAAGCTGAAATCGTAGAAGTTTCAGTTACCGAGGAAGGCTTCGTTCCAAGTGCAATCGACGTCAAGCCAGGAAAATCAGTGATTTTAAATGTAACTCGTAAAACAGATTCGACGTGCGCCACGCAAATCCAAGTGCCATCGAAAAAAATTAAAAAGTCGTTACCACTTAACCAGATGGTTTCCGTAGATCTTGGTAAATTGGAAAAGGGTGAAATTCGTTTTGGTTGCGGCATGAATTTGATGGCGGGTGGCCGCATTTTAGTTAACTAAAATTTGGTCAGTTAATTCGTAAGCCACACAGTAAAAGTTAAAAACTATCGTGCGGCTTTACAAGGCTTGCCATACTGTAACTCGACCTAAGTTTGCAATCTGAAGTGTTTTTAAGTTTTTTGTTAAAGACTACCAGTTATTTGCTTTATCCTATATCAATGAAATTGATTCTTTTCATCACAATAGCATTACTTTATCATACTGCTGCACATGCCAGCATGGATAAAATATTTTACTTAGAGACGCTACCGAAAGTTCTATGCCAAGACGATCAATACTTTGTTCACTGCTTCGAAGGTGGCGCTAAAAGTTGTTTTACACAGGTGCAACAACTAGCCGGTGCTTGTTACGAAAAAAATAGGGGAAGTTTTTTAAAAAATCGTAAAGGTTTAACTTTAAAACGCGCCAAGCTGTCAGAAAATATTTTAATGGGTAGCTGCGTCGGAACCGAGTATGACAAAAATAATAGTGCTAATAAAAAGGATCTGCCGAAATGCTTTTCACAAAAAAACTGGTAATTTTAGTTTTAATTTCACAGTTCGCAGATGCTAATGAAGAAAAGTGGATGACCGACCAAGAGGCTCTTCGGCCAGCTAGTCGCACTGGTGGCAACGAGTGCGCACAGAATCCAGATCAAACTAAGAAGCTGATCGATGAATTAGAGAAAAAATATTTGTGTGGATTAGGAAAGCTTACACCAAGCGAATGTAACGCCATGTTTTTGGTTGGCGGAGCAGCAGCCGGTGGTGCTGTCGCAGCAAAAACTGCTGCGTATTTGGGTGCAAGTGAAGTAAAACCAGAAGAAATAATTTGCGGTGATGGGAAAACGTCACGAATTTATGAACTCATTTTTCAAAAAGCATATGCAAAGTTTTGCGTGCTGAGATCTCGAAGTGCAATTGTCAATGAAAGTGAGAGATTGTCTAAAATTCTAGGTGAACAAAGTGAAAGTAAAATGGATAAGTATTTTAAACAGTTCAGTACCAAAACAGAAGCGCAAGTTGATAAAGAGGTTAAAAGTTTAGCTGGTAAGTATAAAGAGTACTTAAAAGATGCCCTTAAAAACAAAGAAATTGACGAAGCACGATACAAACAGATTGTGACTGAGCTTGATAATCGTGTTGTTAGCGGCCAAATTTCCGGCACAACTAGCTGGATCACTGATACTTCAAAAAAGTCATTAAAATTTGCTCCAGTAGAATTTACTGAGCTTCCAGATCAGCTTTTGGCCCAGCGCCGAGCTGCAATTCCTGCAGCCGATAGTGAAAAACGTAATTCGCGAATGCAATACCTCCGTGATCTGATGAAAAATTCAAATATTTCTGATCAGACCGTAAAGGCTGAGCTTTTAGAATTTAAAAAGGCTTATCCAGCATTTGATGCTGAAGGGCTTCTTGCTGAACGGGCTGAAGTGCGGGCATTAATTTCACAGCGCTCCGTTATAGAAGCTCATACAAATAGTTATAACCGAGGTATGATGAGCGAAGCAAAATACATCGAGGCTGTAACACAACCGGATTATGCCAAATATAAAAACCCTGCCGTTGCAGGACCACTTTCCCGAATGTTAGAATTAGCAAAAGGCTCCAAACTAAATTTTCATGATATGCATATCATAACTACTCAAATCGGAAGGTCCACAAAATCTTTGGCTATGACTGTAGGAAAAAAAGCAATTGCAGCACCTGGAAGTGGTGCATTTGAGCTGTTAACATTCTCTAGTTACAAATGTGACGATGTTATCGAAAATGAAGGCGCGAATCGTAATTCATTTTCATCGTTAGGCTTTAATTACTTATCACTTGAGGGCGACAAGTGCGAACCAGTCGTCGAAGCCGATGATAAATTCATGCAATTTTTTGAGCTTCATCCCATGGAGCGTTTAAAACTAGTGCGCTACAATGGACGGTTGTGTTCGATGATTCAAAAGTTAGCTGAAAAAGATCTGATGGGAAATCAGGTTCAAATTCGCTGTGACGGCGAACGAAATTTCACGTTGCTTGATCCCGCGACAACCAAAGGCGATAAGAAGTTAAAAGAAAAATTTGACCACGAAACTGCTGGCTTGTCTGCTAGTGAAAAAGAGGATTACGCTAAGCTTTCTAGAAAAACAAATTTGGATCACTCGATTAGTTTTAATGGTGGATCCCTAAGAGTTAAATACCCGAACACAACCCAAGCGCTGGATTCGTGTAAAGAATTTTCATATGATCTTAAAACTCAAGAAAGTAGTGAAAAACGAAAAAATTGCTCGCCGTTAACAGGCCGTCTAAGCGCAAGCTTCTACGATTATGCACAGATTTCGAAATGCTGCGCGGGTGAAAGTAACGACTACTGTGATATATATAAGAAGCAGTTTGTCGATGTAAAAACCGAGTCAAATACTCAGGGGTCTGGTGTTGGTGGAACAAATCGGAATACGCAGTAAGTGGGGCGCCGGTGCGCACAGTAATATTAGCGCTGTGGGAACGACCCCACAAAGGTCGAGGTTCTACATATCGGTGCAGTCGCGGTTAAAACTATTTGCTATCGTAAACACGTGCAAGCACTGATTCCTTTTCAAAAACAAAATGCGAACCTTTTGCTGCAAGCCGATGTTCAGCGCGTTGGCTCTAACATAAAGTTATTGTTTCAATTAGCTGATCCCGATGGGATCGTTGAGGTTATGGCGCCATTTAGTGCCAACGGCGCAACTGTGCCGCGCAAAGATAATCTTTGGCTGAACACCTGCTTCGAATTATTTTTGCGTGAGCCTAATGAGACGGCTTACCGTGAATTCAATTTCTCGTTGCAACCGGCGTGGAATTCGTATGCGTTTGACCAGTACAGAGAGCCGCAGCCACCTAAAATCTGTAACGAATATTATCTTGAATCTGTTGCTTGGAATGGGTCAGAGCTTCAAGCGGAAATTTCTGGTTTTAAAACGCAGATCACTTACGAAATTGGCATGACCGCTGTGTTAAAAGAAAAATCAGGTTTAGTGCATTACATGGCGTTAGCGCATTGTGGTGCGAAACCAGATTTTCATTTAAGTGATAGTTTTATATTAAAACGGTAAAGAGGGTTTATGAAATTAGGCATTGAAGTCTTTTTAGAAAATAAAAAACTTTTGCAGGATTTAAAAAAGCAACGGGTTGCAGTGGTTTGTCAGCCGGCTAGTGTCGACCAGAACCTGCAGCACAGTCTTGACATACTATCTAATAAATTAAACGTTTCTGCGGCGTTCGGGCCGCAACACGGGGTCAAAGGTGAAAAGCAAGATAATATGATCGAAAGTACAGACTTTCATCATCCAGGATATAATATTCCAATTTTTAGCTTGTATGGAAAAGTCAGACGCCCAACGCCCGAAATGATGAAAACCTTTGATGTTTTGATATTTGATTTGCAAGACTTAGGGTGTCGCATTTACACATTCATCACGACTTTACTTTATCTTATGGAAGAATGTGCGAAGCATAATAAAACCTTTATCGTTTTAGATAGACCTAATCCCGCCGGACGTGAAATCGAAGGCCATACCTTGCAACCCGGATTTGAATCTTTTGTCGGAGCTGGGCCTTTTCCGATGCGCCATGGATTAACATGTGCCGAGATGGCTTTATTTTACCAAGATCATTTCAAATTAAAATTGGATTTAAAAATTGTTAAGATGAAAGGTTATCTGCCCAATAAAAAGCAAGGTTTCGGTTGGCCTGATGATCGCGCATGGATTAACCCATCGCCCAACGCCCCCACCTTGAACATGGCTAGATTTTATCCGGGCACAGTTATTATTGAAGGCACGACATTAAGCGAAGGCCGTGGCACAACACGCGCGCTAGAACAAGTAGGGGCGTCTGATATTGATTTTTCAAAAGTGCTGAAGCTAATGAAAAAACTAGCGCCGCAGTGGATGAAAGGCGCGATCATTCGAGAATGTTATTTTGAGCCCACTTTTCACAAACACGAAAAAAAATTATGTCATGGCTTCCAAGTTCATACTGATTTGCCGCAATATGATCCAAAGCTTTTTAAGCCGTACCGTTTGATTGCCTTAATGCTTCGAAGTATTCGCGAGCTTTATCCGCAGTATCCGATTTGGCGTGATTTTGCGTACGAATACACCGAAGGAAAAAAAGCTATCGATGTGATTACGGGTGGTACACACTTTCGTGAATGGGTTGATGGTGCTAGTTCTAATCCTAAAGATTTAGAGAATAGGTTAAAGCAAGATGAGAATTCATGGAAAAAAATAAGTCGGAGATACTTTTTATACAAATGAAAATACTTTTTTATTTCTTTGAATTAACCGGAGTTGAGCTCTTTTTTCATGAAATCTCCATTTACCTTGGATTAACCACGTTCTGTGCCAAGGCTTAAAGTTTATTAAATTAGATACGTGATACTAGGTAGCTACGTGTCGCAAGCGGTGGCAGAAATGGATGTTGCCAAGCCAATTTTTATACAGAATGATCTGGCAAATGGTCCAGTACGTAAATGACGAATTAAAAGTATCACGTGTTTTACATGCAGGCTATATTTTCGAGTGTGGGGAAACGCGGATAATTTTTGATCCCATCTTACAAAATCCATTTAGCCACAACTGTTACGCATTTCCCGATGTACATTTTGATCAAAAGAAAATTGCGGATTTACATTTTGATGCTATTTTTATTTCGCATTTTCATGATGACCATTGTTGTTTTGAAAGTTTAAATAAACTTAAAAAAGATACCCCCGTTTATATGTTTTGTGTGCACCCAGAAATGTTTAGTCTGCTTTCGCAGCTTGGTTTCAAATATGTTCATTCACTAGAATTAGACGTGACTGTTACAATTAATGAATTTGTCATCACCCCACGTCGCGCGCTAGATGCTGATGTCGATTGTTTATTCCAAATTGCAGCTGCCGGATATAACGTCTTAAATGTCGTTGATTCATGGATCGATGATGAAACGTTGGATTTGCTGGTAAACGATTCCCAGTGGGATTTAATCTTGTGGCCTTTTCAAACAATGCGAGAAATTGAAGTTTTATCTCCGGCAAGAGCAAAAGCGCCACCCACTAATTTACCCGATGAGTGGCTTAATCAGTTAAAAATTTTGAACCCAAAAGTTTTGGTGCCAAGTTCCTGTCAGTTTCAGCAAGAAAGTTGGTCTTGGTACAACAAAGTTTTTTTTCCTATATCGTACCGCCAGTTTGCGGACGAACTGCATGTAAAACTTCCGCAAATTCAAGTTGTACGTCTAAATCCGTCGTGCAGCATCGTGTTGAAAAATGAGAAAATTTTCGCTGCAGTTTCACTAGATTGGATGACTTCAACTAATGATCAAAACAGTGATTACAATTTCGATCCGCATTTTTTACCGCCATCCACAGCAGATATTGCTATGCGATTTACGGCGCTTTCTTTGATGCAACGGCAAGAGGTTGTACGCTATTGTACCAACGATATTTCCGTACGCTTTCAACAACTTCATGAAACGGAAAGTCCTTTTTTCAAAACTTCTCGTGTATGGGAATTGAACATTTTTGATCACAAAGGTCAGCGCGAACAGTATTATTACCGAATATGTAGAAATAAAATGGAATTACTGCCAGCTGCGAATGAGTCGCCCTCATGGCGTACCGAAGTTTCAGCTGCAAAAATTTATTCAGCTTTGCATTATGGTGAATGCCTAACATCTATGTACATGCGGATTAACGACGTCATTTTTTCGCCCGAAATTGAAATGCAGCTAGCCGATGTCGAACTAACCGAGGATCCTCTAGTGCGGTGTCTATTCGAGGGAAAATTTGGAGCCTACCAGCAAGCGCAATTAAAGCACATTCAAACATCTCAGGGTATTTCATTATGAAATCTTAACTTGTACAGGTTGCTTTTCAACTTTAGCCTAAAAACAAGTTCATAAAAAAGAACACAATAACCACAGGAGAATAAAATGAAATTAATCGGTATGCTTGCACTAACACTTTTCGCAGGGTCAGCTTTAGCTGGACAAGTTATTTATCACGGATACGACGGTGCCTTACGCGGTATCGAAATCACGAATGCCTGTGTTACTGATGATAATGTGCAGACAATAAATGACACTCAAAATTGCTTAAAGTTAGTTCCTGTACCGCGCGGCGAAGGTGACGATAAATACACTGACTGGGTTTGCGAACAATGGGAAACATCAAAATTAGCGTATCCACGTGCATTTACAAAAACAGTTTGTGTGGAATACGGTATGGACGGCGGCGGTGAAGGTGGAAATTTAATTTGTAAACGTTCTGAACAGCAAGCTGATTTTTTACCGAGTAATATCACAATTTCCATTGTGACTTCAAACGGTGAGCATGACGATTTCCCAGGTGTTAGTCGTCAGTTTACATTTCCAAGTTGCCAGTAGTTTTTATAATTAATAGTTAACGTTCTATTTTGAGACGGGTGTTCGTAAAATGGACGCCCGTTTCTAACTTTGGGCTAAGCAATTTATTCAGTATCAGATGCGTACCGTATATCGCACACCGTGTCCTACGGCTGGTACAGACTTTGAAATGTTTTAGGTTATGAAAAAATCCATAGTTTTTTTAATTTCTATGGCCGCATCTCATGTATTTGCTTGCGACAGCTTGCTAGCAAACTTTCCTAGGGACTGCGCCATCCAAGATCGCTACACGGCAGTGCGTGCGGCATACACTTCATTAAACATAGATATGAACGAAGTCGCTGAATACCGCGTGCTGCGCTTTGTGGATCGAAGTTCGTGGGAAAAAGCAAAAGCCGCACAAACTCCGGTATCGCAAATTTATAAACCAGCACCAACCACGTGGGATATCTGGGATAAGGCAATTAGAAATATATTTGGTACAACTAGTTTTAAAGAAGTCCTTTTCGGTGATTTTTCAATAAATGTTAGCACTCTAAAGGTTGTGAACAAACTTTTACTAACTGACGGAGCTAAGAACATTACAGGTTCCGGAGCAGATAAAAGTGTCATGCCTGGCACCATTAGAAGTGATAACCATAAAAGCGTTGCCTTTTGTTCTGATGGAAAAACCGATCAGCGGGCGCTAATTGATTTGGTTAATGAATCGTCTGTGCGCTTTCAGAAAAAGTGGGAAGCTGCAATGGGTTTGTCGCTTTTAGCCATTGTACAGAAACAATTTCCTGACGTCAAAATGGTTGATACCCCAGCTTTTGACTCGCAGTTAAGTCTTGGTTCGGCGGTGTGTGATAAGTTTAACGCAAAGAAAGAACAAGTAAACTATCTTCCGTCAGGCGCTGTCGAAGAAAACCTAAGATGGTTCGTCGCATTTACAACCGCAAATTTACAGCGGTTTAAAGAAAAAAATCCGGCGTTGTCGCCAATTGAATTTGCAACATTTGCACAGAAATGGCTTGTCAGTATCCATCCATTTTCAGATGGCAACGGTCGTACCACACGCGCTGTGCAAGATGCCATTTTGGCAAACTTTGATATGCCATTTGCGCCTGCCGGAGATTTACAAAACGACGTAACAACTGATTTCGAAACGTATCTAGAAATGACTTACCAAAAAATGGAAGCAATGCTTTCAGTTTTAGAAAACTGCGCTACCAAAAGAGCTGCAGGTGCGGTGATTTCATATCAGTGCCGCACAATCAGCGAAATTTTTTAGTTTTTTATACATCGTGGTAGGGCTTGCGGAAGTACGCAAGCGGTAGCGCCAGCTAATGGCTCTTGAATGATGTCGTCAACTCGCGGACCGAAAGTATTAACCCAGTAGTTCTTAAATTTTCCGCTTCCGCTCATATGACCGATACCCATCGTTTCATGACGGGTGTTCAACATATTTCTATTATGTCCGGGCGAAAGCTTTAACTGACAAAATGTTTTCGCAGCTAGCACATTACCAGCAGCAATATTTTCACCATGTGAAGGATAACCAAAACTATCGGCGCGGTCATTAAACCTACGACCATTCGGCTCTGTGTGAGAAAAGTAATTTTTAGTCATCATATCTTGGCCGTGCCACCTGGCGCCGCGAACACCACTTATTGAAACTTCAAGCGAATTTAAGCCATACGATTTACGATACATATTTAAAAGGCTTACAAACTGCGATTCAGAGCACGAAAGTTTGGCAGCTGATCCACCGCCAAAGTTATTTTCGGCATGCGCAGTAGAAAGATTTAGTAATAAAGAAACGACTGTGATCGTTAAAGATAATTTAAATTTTTGCATGTTACCTGTCATTAATTCTCCTCAGTAAGAAATATGTTTTAGTTATGTAATTGTAGTTTTCTTAACAGATAGTTCAAGACGAAGTGTTAATATTTTTTAAATTAATTTTGTACACCGGATAGCTTTTTATTGAAGTTCAGAAAATGTCATTAAACACGAATGCCAAGCGTTTAATTTTATGGCATCTGCCCACGAACATTCTAATTAAAGAAGAACTTCCGTTAATAAGCGAAAAATCCCATTCAAGATCAGTAGTTATGTAATCAAAAAGAAAAAATCCAAATCAAATAATATAAACGCAGATGCATATAAAGACGCAGACGTAGATGCAGTAACTAACGTAACTGCCATTCACCAAACTCCAGAAGGCTTTTGGCAGTTTCGGCCTTTTTCTATAATTACTAAACGGGGTAGGGATTTTAAAAAGTGCATCGGTTATTTAAA
>JAYTMU010000142.1:0-12754 GCA_043728195.1 Bdellovibrionales bacterium | reverse complement strand
TTGCTATCCACTAACCCAAGTGCCGAAATAAAGACCGAAACTATTTTTGGCGAAAATTCTGAATTAGTCTACGCTTCACTTTATCGCCACAATAAACCTGATCCACTTAGAAATTTTACAGATAAAAAATACCTTGAAACCTACGGACTAGAAAGCAACTTTTTTACCGAAAAACTTTCAAATCTTAGACCGATACCATTTAATGAGATCCTAAAAAATAGCGAGCATTTTTGGAACGCGACTGTAGAAGGCGGCGCTCCCCTAGTAGGCTACGGCCGGAACGTTATAATTGAAGACAGCAAAGGTAATCCCACCGAGCACATTGCAGTTATCAGCTACATTAAACCAGACAAAATACTAAAAGACCTTGGCTTCGTAAAGTTAAGTGAAATTTCTATCGTTGATGAAGGTGGCCGCATTTTAATTCACTCGGATTTTAATGTGATGAAAAATGTTTCCAGCTTACAAGAAAGCCCATTATTTGCGGCAGCAATTACCTCAAAGGTAAAAGTCAGCGTGGCGTCGCTAACCGACGGTGGCGGAGATTTTTTAGGCGCCTTTGCCAAGAGCTACAATGGTAAAGTGTTTGTGCTAGCACGGGCTTCGAAAAGCCAAGCCTTTTCTGCAGTGTACCAACTGGTGTCGCGGTCAATTTCTTTTGCCTTAGTTGTCATAACGCTTTCTTTATTTTTTGCATTTTTACTTTCGCGCTCGCTAACCCGACCACTCTCTATACTTGTAGAAGGAATGGAAAAGGTATCCGCCGGTGACCTTTCAACGCGAATTACCGTTAACTCGAAAGATGAAACTCAAATGCTTGCGACCTCATTTAACGAGATGATCAGGGACTTGAAAGATTCACGTGACGATCTGCAAGAAATTAATCGAACCTTAGAACAAAAAGTGCGTGATCGAACTTTGCAATTGGCAATTCAAAATCAAGCAGTGAAAGAAGCTCAAGAAGCATTGCTTAAGACCACCCGTCTAGCATCTGCCGGTGAAATTGCCGGCCGCGCAGCACACGAAGTTTTAAATCCGTTAACTGGAATACTTACTCGACTAAGTTCAATAGAAAAAAAGCTTGGCAGTCAAATGAGTCAGCAGATAACCTTAATGAAAGACATTTTTGATAGTTGGCGCTTAGATTATGCCGCTGGCGGAATTCAAAAACTAATGGGTGCGTGGCAGAAACCTTCACAAGTTGATGAAAAGTGGAATTTACTGGATGAAGACTTACATAATTTAAATTACGTACAGCAAAGTTTTGAAGAACATTTGAAAACTTCTGAAACCGATACGCAATTTTTACTGCACGAAGGCCGACGAATTAGCAAAATAATTGGTGGTATGCGAACTCTAAGCCGGTTGAATTCGGACGTGCAATCACACTCGGCAAAAAAATTAATGACGGATTGCCACAATATCATGGCAGATCTTTTCAGTGCGCAAAGTATTCGGATCCAAGAAAATTACGATGCAGGATTTGATACCGTAGAAATTGATCGAGACGAATTTATCCAAGCAGTAACAAATCTTCTACGCAATTCGTTGCAGGCTATGCCAGAGTTAAACCCAAAAATAAACTATAGCTTGAAATTATCTAGTCAGCTGGAAAACAATCATATCTGCATCTTTATTAGTGATAATGGATGCGGAGTCTCGGAAGTGCACCAAAAAATGCTTTTCGAAAAACAATTCACAACTAAGTCTGCTGACGAGGGTACCGGGCTAGGCTTAGGAATTAGTCGACGGTTTATCCGCGCTCATGGCGGTGATATTGAATTCGTTTCATCTGTCCCGTTTGTGGAAACTATTTTTAAAATTACGTTACCGTTAAAATCTGAAGTTCGAACTATCAATAAAGAAGGTGCTGCATGAGTCAAGCCATTAAAAAGCTATTACCACAAACCAGCTTTACAGAAGCGGTTTCGACCTCGTCTATTTACACCTACAACTGGCGCGTGCTTATCGTAGAGGACGAACCAGCGATTGCTGAAGGCATTCAAGCTATCATCGCGCCGTCATCAAAAATTATCCCGATTCAGCGTTCTAGTCGCCAAAAAGCCGCCACTGCTGGAACTGATACCGGCAACCACATCATTGATAAATTTGAGGTGGTTTGGGCCAAAAATCCGACTGATGCGATCCAGTATGTTAAGCAGTCTTTAGTAGATAATAAGCCATTTGCGATGGGGTTTTTCGATGTTCTTCTTGGTGCTGAAATTGACGGAATTGAACTGGTCCGACAAATTCACACGTTCGATCCCCGCATGTACGCTGTTTTTGTAACCGCCTACCATGATCGCTCGGTAGATTCTATCAACCAAATTCTAGGGCCCGATAAAGCTGACCGTTGGGACTATATGAATAAGCCGTTCACTGACGGATCTATTTTACAAAAAGCTCGCAATGCTGTTTCTATGTGGAATTTAAAACAACAGAAGAAAATTCAAGAAGAACAACTAGCAGAAGCATCGAATCTTTTATTACAGGGAGAGCGCGCTAATACCGTTGCAGCAGTAGGGCGAAGCGTTGCGCACGAATTCGGAAATTTGCTTATGCGTATCATTGGCCACGCTGAAATTGCTCTGATGAAGGGCGATATCATGACGATGCAAAATTCGCTAAACACCATTTTAAAAGCTGGAGACACGGCGGCAGCTGTATTAACTAAATTTAAAAAAATGCACAATCCCGAACAGGAAACGGACTTTCAAATCATAAGCATTAATCAAAGTTTAGACGAAGCAATCGATCTTATGGGACATGAATTCAAGAAAAAAAGCATCAAAGTCACGCGACCCATTTTTCAAAATTGCACCTTAGAGGCAAACCATCATTCGCTGGTGCAAGTCTTTATGAATTTGTTTATTAATGCGACCCATGCCATGCCCACATCAGGCCAAATTGACATTTCTGTTGCTAAGATCGTCAACCCTGAAGAGCCTAATTCAGCATGGATTGAAATTCGTATTCGTGACCACGGCCCTGGAATACCAGAAGAAATTTTACCACTTGTTATGGATCCCTTTTTTACAACCAAAGGTCAGCAAGGGACAGGATTGGGTTTAGGAATTTGCAAAGAAATCATTCAGTCAGAGCATCAAGGCGAATTTTCTGTACTTAATCACCCCGCAAAAGGTTTAGAAATTTTAATTCGTTTACCCGAACACCAGGAGGCCGAAGATGAAGGAAATTAATATGGACAGAATGGTCGTCTTGGTTGTTGATGACGACGAACAGATCCGCTCGATCATAAAAGATTACTTAATCATGTTTGGATTTAAAACAATTATCGAAGCCAAAGACGGAGCCGATGCTTACCGTTTTGTTTTGGATACCGTACAAAGAATTGACCTGATTATATCCGACTGGGAAATGCCGCGAACAGATGGGTTAACGTTACTTCGCGCAGTTCGTAAACATCATGCACGACACAAAACTCCATTTATTATGGTAACCAGCCAGCAGTCGCAAGAAAAGTTAAAGATCACACATGCTAAACGCCATTCGGTTGACTGCTATATTATAAAACCATTCCGAGCGGATGTTTTAAAAGAAAAAGTCATGCAAGCCTTAAAACTTTTTGAAGAAAAAAAAGAGGCTTCTTAATTGTTATGACTGGAAATATCACCGCCAGCATTCTAACTTTTGTTTTATTTAGCTCTGTCGGCGCTGCAGCTACGATCACTGAAGAATTTGTGAATATCACACAAAGAGATTCTACGGCCGCTGTGTGGAATTTTGCGCTTGGCGAAATTCATCCTACGGTTAACGTTTCAAATTTTCAGGTATTAAACACAGATCCACTAAGCACTGTTAACTTTGACGTCGGCGATGGCTCTCATGGAATTTTTAATTCATCAACATACAGTAATTTTGGAACGGTTGCGGGGTCGGTGATAACTATCGACGCAAATATTTTTCCGGTTCTGAAGTTTTCAGACTTTAACCTAGAGCCCGGCTTCACTTTAACTAGTATTAATGGGCCCCTTGTAATTTACAGTCTATCGAATGTACTCATTGATGGAATTATAAATTGCAGCGGCTTTAATGGCTCGGCTGCCTCGGCCGTCACTGGTGGTGTATCCGGCGCTGGCCGATGCGGAGGAAATAGTGGTGGCAATGGCGGAAATAGCACATCTTCGGGGGCTGCGGGTTTACCAACTAGTGGCTCTGTTCGTGGCGGTGGCGGCGGAGCTTACGCAGGTGCTGCACCAGGCAGTGGTGGCGGTGGAGCTGGTACCTATTCCGGAAATGCCGGCGGAGCTGGCCAAAATTCTGCTCCTGCCACTAACGCTGGAGGCTCTGGCGGAGTTGCAGTTGCCAATCATCAATTTACACTTCTAACTGCAACACCAGGTGGCGGCGGCGGTTCAGGTTCAAACACCGAAGGCGGTGGTGGTGGTGGCGGCGGCGGTGGAATTATTATCATTCATGCGGCCGGCAACGTAACTATAACTACAGCTGGTCAAATTCTAGCCCGCGGTGGTAACGGCGGTGCGGCCAATACAGGTGGTGGCGGCGGCGGTGGCGGCGGTGGCTCTGTTAAAATTTTTACGGTTGGCAATTTAGCACTAACGGCAGGTACTGAAGTCGATGTTAATGGTGGCACCGGATCAATTCCGACCTTAGTGAATGCTGGCGACGGCGGTGGCGGTAGTTTTGGTAGAACTTGGATTGTTTCGTCCACGTTTTCTGGTACTGGTAGCGAAAGTCATTTTTCGAATTTATGGTCAATTGGTGTAGCTCAATTTTCAATAACTCCTGAGGTCACTGTTAGCAAAAGTTACGACACGCTGTCTGCACTAACCCAGTACCAGTCTATCGCTACAAATCCTGTAAGCAGCGAAATTGTTATCGAAGTTGCTGGCAGTTCAGATAATTTTGCTGTGGATAATTCGGGTTGGTTACCAGCAAGCCAAATCGGTTCACTTAATCAAAAGCGATATGTAAAATTCAGACTGACGCTGACAAATACCAGTCCAACTGTACCAACGAAAATTTTATCTGCATCTTTAAACTTTAGCTCGGGGTTAATAACTGATGCTAGCATGCAAGAAGAGTTTAATTTCAAAGGCTGCGGTCTTGTGAAAAAAAATCAGTCAGCTCATTTAAATTTTAGCAACTTATTTCTTACCCTGCTATTGATCTTACTGCCGCTAGGCTTAGTGACATATCTAAAAACTATTAAGACCCAGTAGAAAATGTAAACTTCCCTGTACGCCTTGCTGAAAATCTTTTTGAAGTGTTAAATTCAGCGCACCACCTATGTAGTACTGGTTTGTTTTTCGTGGTTCAGATAAATAGTATTTCTGCTCAAAATCAAAATTAACCTGTTGGATTTCTTTAGAATAATTGAATCCGATTGCATATAGACTGCCGTCTTGATTGACTAACGAATCCTTTTGCCACGAAGCCCGAAGCCCAACCATCGAAACCTGTTTTACAGAAATTATTTGGTTCGACATACGCTGTGGCAAAAGACCTGAACGAAATGCAAGGCCATATCGAAATAACTCAATTGCCTGAGCCTTATCTAAAAAAAATGCTGTCTCCGCAATTGAAATACTAGGCTGTAGCGGAAATTTTTCAGGCGGATCCGGACGCCATGCTTGGCTTAAGTATTTTGCCGTAATAATATAGAATCCGTTTTCTGTGGGTTTTGACTTGTAGTTAATTTGAAAGGCTAATGGAGCCCCTCCTTTTAGAACAATTTTTGAATTTTGATCACCTGACACTGAGGACACTTTGTAAGCAGGCGTCCATGCAAATCCCCACACGGAATCACGAATTTTTATTTCATCCTGTGTTAAAATGGGTTTTGGTTCAGTAACCACAACAGTCGGTGGCACTGTTGGAATTATTTTCGTCGTTGGGTCTGGAACAGTCGGCAAAATTGTAGGCTGAATAATTTTTCGCAGCGAGGTCAGCTGCAACTGCATGGGTGCTGAAAAAAATCCTAAACGGCCACTTGAATTACCACTAGCAACTCGCCAAAAATATTTTTTACTCTCAGCATTCTTCCATGTAAATTTATTCTCCTTTAACATTCTTACTAGTAGCGGGCTGCTAAAATCAGAAGTTTCAGAAACTTCCAAAGTGTATGCATTTGCACCTGGAACCGAAGTCCACTCGAAAGTAACCTCGTAGTGGCTTGGCTTAGTTGCGGCAAAAGCCATCGGAAAAAACAAACTCCAAAGCGACCGCCGCTTTAGCGATGCACCTGGAGAAATTTTTCCTTCCGTTTCTTGATCTTCAATAAACACGGGCTCTTTTAACACCGGCGCCTGCAGTGGCGCCTCACGAACATAGAAAGAGTTTTTCTCCAAATTAGGCAGCTTATGCCCATCTACATCATGGCCAGAAATAGACCATGTGTAATCTCCTTCTTCGATAAACTTTATAGTTTTACTGGTATCAGTGGTAAATTCATTTTTAATCTCGCGGCCGTTCTTAGTCATCACAAAGTGATATTTTTTTATTTCCGCATCACCGATCCACAGAAAATCTACCGTTTCACCAACGACAAATCGATCCCGTGCCAACGGGCTTTTTAACAGAATTTGCGGCACTTTCAAAACTTCAATTGTCTTTGTATCGGAAATACCTTCGCTTGAAATTAATCGAACCTTGTAACTTCCAGCGGTCAGCATCAAGTTAATTTTGGACTGAGAAGCATTCAGAAAGTGCTTGGTTTCAGATTGCTCTGCACCTTTCTCTGCACCTTGCACTGATAATTCAGCCGCTGATCCCGTCCATTGCAAGTTAACGTAAGCCTTATTTTCTGACACGTATGCCCGGGCGACTGCGCTGTCGTTCCATTTTAAACTTTCTATTTTCGCTATTGATTTAATTTCGTGATTGCTTCCTAACTGAAGCAGCTCGGATTTTCCCAATTCTTTTTTCCCGTTTTTAGTTTCAATAGACCCTTTACCAACAAGAATCTCGAACTCAAATGCTAACTTATTTTTTCGAAGAGAAATCTCTGAACCAGATTCTAAATTGACGATCCAGTCGTCACCTTGAATCTGAGTTCGCGAACTTGGGTTTCGTGCTTTGATATCACCTTTTGAAAAACGCAGCCGAATTTCTGATTTGTCTGTGCCTCTAGGTTCTTCAATAGTAACTAGGGTATTCTCGGAAAGCTGTAACTCGGTTTGTTCCTTTAAATTTAGGTGTGCTGTGCTATTCGCAAGCGTTAGTATTGAGTCTTGAAAGTACAGTACTTCTTTTTCACTTGTAGCTTCCCAAACAAGACTATTTGCGCCGCGGCGTTTTAATTGTTCTTGCACATTTATAACAAACCCGGCTTCGCGAGCTTCGGAAATCTTCTCTTTATTTGAGAATAGAGAAATCTTAATGATACGAAAATCAATCAGTAACCAACTGATTTCAATAATTAAAAGCACAATAATAAATAGAATCCATCGTCTGTCGGACCGTTCGTTTTTCACTGTTACTTTATCGGTATTTTGCGTCAATTTTTGTATGCCCAGTCTAGCCGCAATTCAGTCAAAAATTAGTATGGACTAAAGTCGCAATTGGTAGTTAGCTACCCACTTTGGGGGCCACCATGAATTTTGCGCTATTTATCGCTTTTTTTACTTTCACATTTTCATATTCACTTTTTGCGGCACCGGTGCCGTTAAAATCAGGCCTGTACGAATACAAAGACTTTAAAGTTATGACTAAAAAGCGGTACGAAACAGTTTATTCTGCAAGCCAGATAGGAAAGAACCGTTTAGACGAACTGAAATCGCAAAAGTACAACTGCGAATACAAAACCTCCCAAATCCATTTGTGCTCGGCATTTTTGCCCGTAAAAAATACCAAGGCAGAAATTAGCGAGCGCGTAGAAAAAAAGGTAAAGGATTTAATTCTTTCTGCAGAAGAGGCTTCTGGTGCGATAAGCCTGATTGATGAAAGCAGTTATTTGAAGACTTATGAAGTACCACAGAAAATTGAATTTAACGGTTTAATATATTCGAACTATCGCTACTTGGTCGCACCTGAAATCGAGCGATTGTTTTTAGGTACGCCGGCTGCTGAAACATTTATTTTTGGAAGCTCAGGAGAAACACTGCTAAGTTTACCACTTTCGGTAACTGAAACTAAAACATCATACTTACGCTACTTCGTTTTAGCGGAATTTTCGTTAAGGGCAAAGTAGGAACGCTATTTGCTTTTGTAATTCCTTATGAATCAAGGAATGGTAATTATTTCGATTTTCATCGTCTGTGTTGCAGCTGGCGCAGTTTGGATTTTAAAAACCGCCCCGGCTTTGAGGCAAACTGCAACAAGCGATGTCACGCAATCTTCCGGCTTAGCTATGAAGTCAACGCAAAATAGTGCAGTGGCCGCTAACCCGGTGCAAAAAATTGAAAAAACTTTAAAGCAACAGCGAAGCCCTGTTTTATCTGAGCAACTTCTACTAGAGCAAGAAAAACTAATTAGATTAAAGCAAAATCTGGACAATCTTCAGTTACGTTACACTCAGTTTCAAAATCAAGTAAACACCGCGTATCCAAATATGATTTCCAATAGCCAAATAGAAGTACAAAATTTGACAGACACTTTGCAGGCTGAAAGACATCAAGAGGGTGCAACTGAACGATCAATTGCTTCGAACGCCGATGCTGCATTTCGAAATCTTCAATCTACACAAATGCAGTTACAGCCCGGAGTACAGCACGTCGGATCTTCGGGCGATAAGCTCTGAAATTGATGAATCTAAATTAAATTATCAAGAGCAATTTAATAAAGTTAAAACTATCGAGTCTCAAGTTCGCTAAATAAAGATAGCAGTGCTCGTGTAGTGGCTGAATTTCTAAACCAATGATAAATAGTAGAAAGAAAATTCCTGATTCTGAAAAGTGTTTCACGCTTTCAAGAGCCAAATCCTAGTCTTTGAAAAATGGGGACCGCCGCAGAAATGAAAAGTAACGCTTGCTCAATAAACGATTGCATTCGAGCCTTTTTTTATGTGTCTACACATTCTTAGCAGATAGTTTTATGTTGGCCTACATTCTATTATACAGCACGCCTCTTGCAACAAATTTCGGTAAGGAATCCCCAGGGATTCGGATAGGTGGAATATGGAAAAAAATAAAGTAGACCTAAATAACAGTACGGACAATTTAAAATGGAAAAAGAAATCAACCTTTAAAGATAAAGTTGGCGATTTCGTTGAAAAAGTTGGTCACAAAGTTTCAGAAGCTGGCGCCCCTAGCTTGGGTCAAAAGATTCATAATCTAGGTGATAACTTAGAAGACGATCACGACAATCCGGATCATCCTCATAAGGTTTAGTGTGTGTTTTCAACCGGCGGCAGCAATGCCGTCGGTTGAAACTAACTGCAACATTTAAAATAAGTAAAAGTCAGCTGCGTATAATCCTGGGCCAATTAAAATTATCGCAACTAATATCGCAGACAAATTTATCGCATATTCATTTCCTGGTGGTGTGTTCGTAATTAAGTAACCGCCACCCTTGTGCCCAATCAGTGCCGCCACCAACATTGTTAGCAGCAAAAGTATTGCTCCGACCCGAGTAAACAACCCAGCAGCAAGTAAAGCTCCACCTACTATTTCAAATATCATAGCAGCTCGCGCCTGAAATGCTGGGAATGGTAAGCCTAAACTTTTTAGCCAACCTTCAAATCCAGCCATAGACCCCGTGCCGACGATTCCTAGTTTTCCTAGGCCATGTACTACAAAGCAGACTCCTATAAAAAGTCGAATGATCAAAGATGCTAAACTGATTAACTGGGGCGTCGTTTCTATTAATAATGTTTTCATCTGTTTACGTTCTCTGCAATTTCACAAAAAATCAATCGCAATTCAAATTTCCTATCTTCGAAACATTTACTATTTTTCCCAATCAAATCAATTGTCTTTGATCTGAGGGCCTCTGATGGCGTACTTTTGGCCACCAGAACCAAAAGTATATCTTTTTTCAAACCCTTACTGTACGGTCCTAGGAGTTAACTGTCTGTTTTGAGTTTTTTTAGGTATTCCGCCTTTGACCTCCGAGCCGGCCCCAAAGCCTTTAGGAGGTTTATCATGGGAAGAAAATTATACGTGGGCAATTTGCCCTTTTCAGCAACTGAACAAATTTTAACTGACTCTTTCGCAGAATGCGGAACTGTTTCATCAGTAAAGATCATCACTGATCGCGATTCTGGTCGTTCAAAAGGTTTCGGTTTTATCGAAATGTCTACTGATGCAGAAGCTGCAACAGCAATTGAAAAATACAACGGAGCTGACTACGAAGGTCGTGCGATGACTGTTAATGAAGCGAAGCCAATGGCTCCTCGTGACAACAACAGCCGCGGCGGTGGTTTTGGTGGCGGCGGATTTTCTGGCGGCAGCCGTAACAGCCGTTACTAATATTTAGATTTTATTCTGAAATTAAAAAACCGCGCCTTAACAGCGCGGTTTTTTTATTATTTTGATCCAAAAATCATTTTATCAAGAGCAAATTTTCCGGGACCTGTAGCTAAGAACATAATTGATATTCCAAAGTATACCAAGGCAAGTTCGTAAGATGGTCCGCCCATGCTAACAAATGGATCGCCCTTTACAACAGCATGTAAAAGTGTAGCTACAAGCATTGTAAAAATAAGCCCTAACGAAGCAACGCGAAACAGCAAACCTAATACTAAAGCAATTCCACCACCAAATTCAGAAAGTGCTGCTAGAAACTGAAATATACCCGGCACAGCCGCATCAGGTCCCATCCAGCCAAATGGGTTTTGAATTTTTCCCCATCCATGAAGAATCATTGCCACACCAACAATAATTCTAACAATAAGTAAAGCTGCTGCTTGAAGATCCGAATACGATTGAACCCGCATGAAACTTTTTAATTTAGTGACCATTTAAAAAATCCTTTCGCTGTTGTTTATTTTTCGATGGTAGACATAGATATGTTATAAGTCATACATAACCGGACTGTGGTCCAGTTGGAAATGAATTCACGTGGTGAGAGTATAGTATATATGATGATGTTTAGCTTTCTTGTTTCGTTTTTTTTAATTTCAACTTCTTTTGCTGCGATATGTTTCAGTAATGAAGACGAGTATTCAAACATAAAAAAGGATCTTCCTAAAATTTTGCAAGCAATTCCGATTTACTTCACTGGTACCCTGCTCAATGTAAAGGGAGCAGGATCTGTCCAATTCTTTAATCAAAATATTAGGTTTTCTTTTAATAGCACGAATACTGCAAGACCACTGGATCCACAGGTTAAAAATATTTGTGTTGATCAAGGAGTGGCAACACTTACTTTTTTCAACCACACCGAAGACGGCACCACGGATAAAATGAAAAATGACCCTACAACGCAGATTCCAATGGTTATTGCAGGCGATAACTACATTAAACTTCAGGAAATTTTTTTTATGAAGAAAGTAGATGCTGCCGCCTACATGACAATGGCGGCAGAAATTTCGCTTAAAACAAATATGTTCAACAAACCATTACCGGATTCACCCGCCACTGGCGTCACAAAATGATCGAGCGTTTGATTCTTACAATTTTATTTTTTTCTAATTCAGTACATGCCGAAGAAATCCGACCGAAATCCCCAACCCATTTAAAATCTAGTCACGAAATCGTATTTTACGACAAAAAAGACTTGGGCTTTACCAAGATTGGAAAAATTAAAGAGTACGCCGGAATTCTTGAAAAACTTGATGAAACCAAGGTATCGCTTCAACAACCTGATCTTTACTTATTCCCCAAAGAACAAAAAACAGCAATGACAGTGCAACTTTGTAATCGGTACGCCGATAAAATTTTTGGCCCATCAGCAGGCAGAACCCTGAAGTTAGACAATACATTAAAACTATTTTCAACTCGAATTGGCAATGCGTGCGAGTTTCGCTTAATTGATTCCTACACTAAATCGAAACTGCCACATAATTATGTGATTTTAGGATTTATACATGCCCAGTTAACTGCACTGGTTTGGACTCTTGAAAATCCCATATCTGTCGAAAGTGCTGAAAAAATGAAAAACTTTTGGAAAACCCTAAAGTAATTTTTCCCGTTGTGCCCCGAATTTAAATTTAATAAGAAATCTATTCGAAAAGATCTTGGTCAATTTCGTGCAGTACCGAATACAATGAAGACCTATACGCATGATTGCATTATTATCGGAGGCGGCCCTGCAGGCCTAACTGCTGCAATATATCTTCAACGTTTTTTACATAAGACGCTGATCGTTGATCAGGATCAGGCACGCGTGAAATGAGCCCCAGACATTAAAAATTTGGTGGGCTTCACTAAGGGTATATCTGGGATAGCACTGCTACAGCGGTTGCGAAAGCAGGCAGCGAAATACAGTGCTGAGCACCTTAGCGGCACGGCATTTATCTACCGGGATAAACCCGGCTTTAAAGTGTGTGTCCGTAAGAATGCTTATTATTCTCGGTTCGTAATTTTAGCCACTGGCGTAAAAGACCGACAGCCGTCAATCAGAAACGCAAAATATCTATGTGAGAAAAAAGTTTTAGCTTATTGCCCTGTTTGTGACGGTTACGACCATCAGGATAAAAAAATTGCCGTGATCATAGATTCAGAAACGGGATTTAGAAAAGTAAAATTTATAAAGTCATTTTCAAATTCTATCTATGCAGTGATTATAAAAGATTTCAAAATTTCAGCGCAAGCACACAAGCAAATGGCCGCCTTGAAAATACCTATTCATCAATCAAGGCGTTCTTAAAAAATTAATCCACAAGCCAGAT
>JAYTMU010000141.1:0-32778 GCA_043728195.1 Bdellovibrionales bacterium | reverse complement strand
GACTCGATAAAACCAGTACCCTTTTGGTTATATATTTTCCCGTCTGCGCCCTTTCGCCGGTAACTAAATTCGATTTCTGTATATTTTTCTGTAACAGTGTCATCTGTAACAGGGTCTATGGTTTTATGTAATTTCGCGGGGCCGATAACTCGGATATTGCTATCTCGGTCTGGCCATCCGACAGCGTCTTTACACTTTTCCCTCTTAGTTACTTTATCAAACTCTCGTTCACAGTGTTTCCAGTTCTGGCCAGGTGTTTTGAAAACTGATATTGGCTCGTCATCATCTTCGACATTGTCTAAGTACGCTGTGTAGGCCTGAAAATTTGCGGACTGTGCACTCAGCGGACTAAGAACAAGGCATAGAATTAGAAAACCAGTTTTACCCATTTGATTAGCTTAAATAAGTAGGCCATAAGTTAAAAGTTAATACGGCGTATCTAGTCATAAGTCGCTGCTGCAAAGGACGTTGATAAATCTTCACCACTAAAGCACTATTTATTTATGACAAAGTCTCGGTTTTATCGCCATTATAAAAATAAGCCCTATAAGTATCTGGGAACTGTTCGCCATTCTGAAACTTTAGAAGAACTTGTTCTGTACGAGACGCTATATGAAAATGCGCAAGGTCGAGTCTGGGTCCGTCCCAAGGAAATGTTTTTTGAAAAAATAGTGAAGGATGGAAAAGAAATTTTTCGTTTCGAGCCCGTAACCTTTAAGTATGTTGAAATTTTTATGATTGGTGCTGTAGAAAAAGAAATTATTTTGTCAATCGGACAAAAAAGCTTTTCCGATTTTGACGAAGTAAAACTTTCGCGGAAGTTAAATGAAAATTTACAGCCTTTTTTACTCATAGCATACGACGTAGATAAACCAGTTGGGTTTAAACTGGGATTCAAACATGATGTCGATACTTTTAATTCCTGGTTGGGCGGCGTGTTGCCGGAATATCAGGAACTGGGCATTGCATCGGAATTAATGATGAAGCAACACGATTGGGCTAAGACAAACGGATACAAGAACGTAATGACCAAATCTAAAAGCAAGTTTCGGCAGATGATTGATTTGGACTTAAAGCATGGTTTTGAAATTGTTGGCACCGAAAAAGAAATGACGGGCGAAATGACCGTGCTATTTCAAAAATCGCTTCATATCTAAGTGTGCGGGGATTGGTTTTCCGCTGATGGCTTCGGCCAGTGTTTTTGCTGCGCGAAAGCTTAAGCCCATTCCGTGTCCTGAACAGCCAGCCATGATGAAGGTGTTTTTCTTAAGCGGTTGTTCGCCTAAGATCATTTGTCCGTCCGGAGTGAAGCCCATGATACCACTCCAGCGATGTTTAATTTGAATTGCTTGCGTGTTTTTAAAGTAACTTTTTGCAAATTCAGACAAAGCGTCTTGAATTTTATCAGTGGTTTCATCTTTGTTCGTATTTTCTGCATCAAGGTCTTTGTTGCGAAAGCCGCCGATTAATAATTCACCATCAGGTAATTGTCTAAAGTAACATAAGTGTTTAGTTAGATAGCAAGGGCCTTTAATGATTGGCTTCAGCCGCTCTGTGACAATAATTTGACCGCGCTGGGGTTTAACAATTTCTTTTAGATTGGGAATAACAGTGTTGGCATAGCCATTTAGGCAAAACACAATTTTGTGCGCTACAATTTCTTTCGTGGGCAGTTGTAATGTCCAATCAAGCCCTGCCACATTGTAACTTTGCAGCTCAGCGTTTAGCAGAAATTGAGTATTTTTTAGTTTTGATTTTATTTTTTTTAAAAGCTTTATCGGGTGAATAAGTCCATCATGTTTGTATTGAATGGCGCCGACAGCATTCTGCACTCCGTAGTGTGTTTCAAGGTATTGACCATTAATAAGTTCGACAGCAATTTTTGCATTTATCATAGTTTCAGCAAGTGTATGATACCTAATCCAGTCTTCAGAGCTTGCGGCAACTGTACAAGATCCTGTGGATTCAAAATCAACGCTTAACTTTTCACTTTGAATTATTTCTGAAAGAAGTAGCTCGCGATTTTCTTCCGAAAAACGCCAAATGTCAGTGGCCATAGCTAAACCAAACTGCTGGTGTAATTTATTAAAATGCTCTGCCGAGCCACAGGTCATGAAACCAGCATTCCGGCCGGAAGCACCAATGCCCAGTGAGCCCTTATCGATAATTATAATTTTTAAATTAGGATTTAGATTCTCAAGCCAGTATGCCATCGAAAGTCCTGCGATGCCTGCACCCACAATGGCAACGTCGTATTGTTTACTCGTCGCCAGGTCAGTGGGTTTCATCTCTAAATCTGTTAGCTGCCAAATAGATGTTGTCATAAAATTAAATACATTTCGACCGCCGTACAGCGACACGGTTTTCCATCCCGGGTACAAACGTAATCAACTTCAAACCAATACAATGGATGTTCAATAATTTTTTTAAAGCCCACTTTTTCTAAGTATCTGACCGAGGAATTATGCGGAGACTCTTTCCACGAATGAGTGGCCACGCCTTCAGCACCTAATTTCCGAAAAACCTGCAGAGATTTTTCAGATAATTTCGGGCCCCAGCCTTGGCCTTGCAATTCTTTAGCTAAGAATAAACTTTGAAAGTAGGCCGAGCGTTCGACGGGAAACGGCCAAAGATCTGCACGTTGCTTGGCCCCTTTTCCATGTTCCCAATTGCCTGGAGGAAAAGCCAAACGTAACCCTTTTACGGTATTGCTATTTTCATCAATAAGTAAAAATGAGCTGACGCTATCATCTGCTGCTACAGAACGCACCTGATTTTGTTTTAATTCCTCAGTGGTATAATAACCTTCGCCAATCTCGGCATCGGTGAATTTTTTTACGTCTGCAACATCGTTTGGAAGAAACGGCTTAATAAGCATTGCGAAATTTTCCAATAAGCCAAGATTTCGGTGCCAGCGCTACCATATTTCCAATCAAACAAAAAACGACTCCCCAAATCATCATCGAATTAAAATCCATCTGTTCAACGATGATCGAAATAAAAATAGCTATTACCGGCGATATGACACTAGTAAACGCAGCTTTGGCAGGCCCTACAAGATCAATTAACTTTAAATATGCACCAAAGGAAATGATGGTGCCAAAAATAACTAAATAGCCAAACGATAAGAAAAAGTTCAAATCAGGTACAATCGTGAACGATTTTTGCCTGATCAAACAGTAAAGCAAGGATAGTATACTGCCGTAGAACATTCCCCACGCATTATTTGAAATAATAGGTACTTGCAGCTGCCGCGAACGTGCCGAAATAATATTTCCAGCTGATGCAGAAACAGTGGCAAAAAGACTAATCAGAAAACCCGCCAAATAACCAGGATGAATTTTTAACTGAATAAGCTCATTGTAAGAAATTAAACCCATACCCAAAAAACTAATTAAGGCACCGAAAATAACTTTTCGCTCAAAAGGAATTTGCAGAAAGATGCGGCCAAAAAACATGTTGAAGTAAATTAACGACGTAAATGCCAGTGCTACAATAGCAGATGGCGCCATACGCGACGCCCAGTATGTTAATAGAAAATTAAGGCAAAACATAAAAAAGCCTTGGCCAAAAAAACGCAAATGATCTTTACCGGAAAACTTCAGTGGATTATTTTTTATGTATGCTAGAGCAAACAGGATTAGGCTGGCTAAAGCAAACCGATAAAATACAGCGACGTTAGAGTCGACTGCATGCAACTGAAATTTTATAGCAATCCAAGTCAGGCCCCAGATAAGCGAACACGTAATAAAATAAAGGATAATTACTCCTCTTCCTCTTGGTCCTCTTCTTCGTCCTCATCGGTGTCGTCGTCTTCATCTTCGTCTTCTTCGTCATCAATTTCTTCCGAAGCTTCGATGCGAAGTAGCCAACCTTCTTCGTAGGGGTCTTCTTGAATAAGTTCAGGATCATCTAGTAACTGAGAATTAATTTCGACAACTTTACCTGCAACCGGTGAATAAATATCTAGCGGTCCGTCGTCGGTTTCAATCGTACCAATGGCAACATCTTCGGAAACACTTTCATTTTCTGGTGGTAAATCAACAGACGTGATTTCAGTAATATCAGCCAAACCTTCATCATTAATTCCAATAGTGATTATCCCATCTTCTTCGCGGTACCACATGTGATGAGCAAAATTTTTGATTTCTGATTCCATTGTGTCTCCAGTATTTGAAAGTATCGTCAAGACTAATTTAAGCTTTACTTTGTATTTCGCTCTACTTTAACGAATTTTTTCTTGAGGTCAAAGTTTGTCACGCTAACGCAATCTTAAAAATTTGCGCATTTACAAAAGCTTTGTTAGAACAACCCAACTTTCGATTTTAAAACTTAATTTCATTATGGTTCTGAGGGGGATTCATGACGACAATGCGGTTTTTTGCCATAGGTTCTTGGACCGAGGGCATGTTAAACTTTGATAAGCTTAAAAACTTTATCGTTTCCTACGAAACTGCTTCAATAGAAGGCTCTGTGTACCGCTTACCTATTGGTTTTCCTGTTTATATGGATCAGGGTTGTGATGAAATTTCCGGACAATTGATTGAATTAAAAACAGATGAAACTTTAGTCAGCCTTATGGATTCTTTTCATGGAGTGCACTTTTCTGATGCTACCAAGGGTTTACATCAGCGTATTTTAAAAACAGTCAGAAAAATTTCGGGTCAAATTGAACAGGCCCATGTGTACATTTTTAATCCAAGCAAGCTTTCGAAAAACGCAAAGCTTATTGCAAATGGTCTTTGGAAAGAATCGCTGACAATTGATCCGCCATTAACTCAGCAGCTAACGGGAAGACAAAAAGCTTATGTTTTGAAGTTAGGCGCTGCTAAAGGTCGAGACATTATTCCGGTAGATGATTTATCTTTGTACCGCGAACTAATGAAACTTGAACTGATAGTTGATAAGGGTCGCCGATTAGCATTGAGTTCTTTAGGAAAAGACGTCTATAACCATCTGGTTTGATGGAAAACCCAACGTTATTTAAAATTGTACTTGTCGAACCTGAAATTCCGCAAAACACCGGTAATATTGGGCGCACTTGCGTCGGAGTTAACTGCGAACTGCACATCGTAGGACCCATGAGTTTTGAAATCAATGACACGCAATTAAAACGCGCGGGACTTGATTACTGGCAGCATCTTAAGTGGTTTTACTATCCCAGTATGGATGAGTGGTTGAAAACAGTTGAAAATCCAGATCGTGTTTTTTATTTTACGACTAAGGTTGCAAAAACATTTTATGAAGTTTCCTATCAAGCAGGGGACTGGTTGGTTTTTGGCAAAGAAACAAAAGGTCTGCCACCTGAAATTATCAATAATAACAAAGACCAGGCTGTAACGATTCCGCAAATTGGTCCAGTGCGTAGCTTGAACCTGGCAACTGCGGTTGCCATAAGTATTTATGAAGGTTACCGCCAAATTCATTTTCAAGCCCCAAAATAGCTTATTCACATAGCAGGACCTAGTGCCGGTCCAATCTTATGGACTAACTTGGCAAGTCTTGCCGACCGCTAGCACAAGGATTATTCTAGCTAACTATGATACAAAAAATATTCGCTACACTATTCGGTACTAGACATGAACGTGAAATGAAAAAGATTCAACCCACTGTGGATTTGATCAATTCTTTCGAATCTAAAATGCAATCGTTATCTGACGAACAGCTGAAGGCCAAAACTCCAGAATTAAAAGCACGATTGTTGAAGGGTGAAACTGTAGATCAGATTTTGCCTGAAGCATTCGCCGTCTGCCGCGAAGCTTCGAAGCGTGTTTTAGGAATGCGTCACTACGATGTGCAACTTATCGGCGGCATTGTTTTAAATCGGGGATCGATCACCGAAATGCGAACCGGAGAAGGTAAAACTTTGGTAGCCACCTTGCCCACTTACTTAAATGCACTTTCTGGAAAAGGCGCGCACGTGGTCAGTGTGAATGATTATCTGGTGACGCGTGACTGCGAATGGATGGGTCAACTTTATAATTGGTTGGGGTTAACAACGGGCACTATCGTTCACGGTTTGACCGATGAGCAACGTCGTGCCGCCTACAACGCCGATATTACATACGTTACGAATAATGAATTGGGTTTTGATTATTTGCGCGATAATATGAAGTTTGATTTGGCCGAATATGTTCAGCGTGCTCCAAATTACGCTATCGTCGACGAATGCGATTCAATTTTAATTGATGAAGCACGTACTCCATTAATTATTTCTGGTCCCGCTGAGGCCTCAACAGATAAGTACTATACAATTAATAAAATTATTCCTTCGTTAAAAAAAGATGTGCATTTTTCGATGGAAGAAAAATCAAAATCTGCAACTTTAACCGATGACGGTAATTTAGAAGTCGAAAAACTTTTAAAGTTGGATAATCTTTATGACCCTGTGAATATTGAACTATTACATCACGTTAATCAGGCATTACGCGCCCACCATTTGTACCGTTTAGACGTGGAATACATGATTAAAGACGGCGAAGTTATTATTGTGGATGAATTTACTGGACGCTTAATGCCAGGACGTCGTTGGAGTGACGGACTTCACCAAGCTATCGAGGCCAAAGAAGGCGTTGAAGTTAAAAATGAAAATCAAACACTAGCGACAATTACGTTTCAAAATTATTTTCGTATGTACGACAAATTATCTGGCATGACTGGAACAGCTTATACAGAAGCAGTAGAATTTAAAAAGATCTACAGCTTAGATGTTTATGTCATACCGACGAATAAGCCTATTCGACGAGATGACGTCGAAGACATCGTTTACAAATCTGAACAAGCCAAATACAAGGCGATTACGTCTGACATTCGTGAACGGCATGCTAAGGGGCAACCCGTACTTGTGGGCACTGCATCTATTGAAAAATCTGAAACCTTATCAACATGGCTTAAAAAAGAAGGCGTCCGTCACGACGTGCTAAACGCCAAACATCACGAACGCGAAGCCGAAATTATTGCTCTTGCGGGACGTAAAGGTTCAGTCACAATCGCAACAAATATGGCAGGCCGTGGAACTGATATTATGTTAGGTGGAAATCCTGAAGTCATGGCGAAAAAAGCGGTTGGTGCCGAAGAAGGCGCTGAATTTATCGATGCGACGACACGCTTTAAAAAACAATGTGAAGATGAAAAAAAAGAAGTGGTTGCAGCGGGCGGCTTATATATCGTGGGTACTGAGCGCCACGAATCACGGCGAATTGATAATCAGCTTCGTGGCCGTTCTGGCCGCCAAGGTGATCCGGGAGAATCTCGATTTTATCTGTCGCTAGAAGATAATTTAATGCGTATTTTTAATGGTGAACGCATTCAAAAGATTATGGGAATGCTAAATATTCCAGAAGATGAACCAATAACACATAAAATGGTTACTAACGCAATTGAGGGGGCTCAGCGAAAAGTGGAAGGCCATCACTTTGATGTCCGTAAGCATTTGCTTGATTACGACGATGTGATGAATCAACAACGTAACGCCATTTACAAAATGCGCCGGCAAATTTTAGAAGGTGTGAATCTTGAACGCTCGTTGCTAGATATGTTAGGTGATGTGGTATCTGTAGTTTTAGACACGCACATTCCTGAAGGCGTAAAAAAAGAAGACTGGAATTTCGAAGGATTGAATAACACACTCATGGCTTTGTTCGGTTTTAAATTAGAAATTACTGGGGCGACTACTGCAGAAACTATTCAAAATGAAATTCAAAGTCGTGTGAAAAAGATTTTTGATCATCAAAAGCAGTCCATGGGTCCATTCTTTGAACAAATATCTAAGATGATCATGTTAAACGCGATTGACCAACGGTGGAAAGAGCATTTGTATACGATCGACAAAGTAAAAGAAGGCATAAATCTGCGCGCCTACGGTCAGAAAGATCCATTAATTGAATACAAAAAGGAAGCATTCAAAGCCTTTGAATTTTTAAATAACACGTTGAAAGCTGACACCGTTGAAAAAATGATGCGTGTCCAATTGGTCGCCGAGGGCATGGAAGAAACACTAGAAAAAATGAAACCCCATGACCCCGAATTAGATGAATTGAATTACTCATCACCAAGCGAACCTACAAGTGATTTTTCAATGGATCAAACAGCAGCTCCAGAGGCTCCGCCAAAACGCAGAGTTGTTGCTGGTCCAAATCGCGGTGAACCCGAACGCACTTTGAACCGCGCAGATCGCCGCAAACAAAAAGGACGTTAACTCGTGATATGTCCAAGCTGCCATAATGAAGTCGAGGTTCTCGAACGTAATTATGGTGCGTTGTTTACGTGTTCTAAATGCCAGGCCGTGTATTTTGTCAATTTTGATGGGCATCCGGAATTTTCAAACGAATCGTTCGAAACCCCTGCGGTAAACTCAGATATGCAGGTTGATGTCCCGTTTACACCAATAGCTGAACATTCGGCATTTGCTGATTTAGCTCAGGAAATTACAGATTTCGGCAATTCAGAAGTGCAGATCACTGCTTTAAACTACACTTTAGAAATTTGTGGTTTAGATTCCAAAGAAGATGTTCGTGCATTTGAAGAAACAATCACAGACAGTCGTTTCGGATGGGACGTAAGTGATATAATGAAACAGCTGCGAAATGGTAAAATTATTTTAGAAAAATTAAATCCGGTGCAAGCTTATGTTTTACATAAACGAATTTATTTCTTAGATTTTGATTTAAAATGGACGCAACATGTTTTGGAATAAGAAAATCTTACCTGTAATTTGCGTTTTCTGTATAAGCACATCTGCTGAAGATACCCAACCTGTTGAATCCGGCGCGCCAGCTGTGCCAACGGTATTTTCTGGAAAGCAGTCAGAGCAATGGATGGCCGTACAAAGTCAATTGATCACAGCCCGAAGTAAAGTCGAAAATCAGGAAAAAATTGTTGAAAGTCTTATTTTGCAGAAAGCGAATTTGAAGGGACCCGAACTGGCCGAAAAAATTGAAGCTTTAAAAGAAGCGCACATCGAATTAATACGGGTGATCGGTTACTACAATAATTTGAATTCGGATTTTGAAACTAGATACCCAGAAAAGGGCGCAGCACCTGGTCGGGTGTATAAACGAATTGATCCAGCATCCATTCAAAAAATCGAAAGTAAAATGACTTTGGAAGGCAGGCTTAATCGATTAAATGCAAAAATAAAGAAGCAGTATAGTCAAGGTGCTGATGCCATTGTAAAATCTGATACAGACAAGAACGCCAAAAAAAATAAAAAGCAAAGCACACCACCTGCAGCGGCTTCAGACGAAATTAAAGTCACAGATCAAATTATTTTACAAAAGTAGGTAGATTAAATTCGAAAGCGGTCATTAAAACTTTTTCAATTTCAAATTCATTAATTGTAAACGTGCTCGGACCACTGATACGCACGGCTGTAAGCCTCCATCTCAGTGGCAATTTCTCATCGGTGTAAATATTAAATCCCGCAAGCCGACTCGTGCCTAAATCAATTTTCTTTGTTTGCTGAATATTTTTAAAATCAGAAAATGTTGTATGCAGACTGTTAGCCGCCTGATCTTTACGAATGCTGTCGCATGAGAACGTATGGGACACCATAGGCGCGGCCCCTGCAAATGCAACGTTCTGCGCAGAAAACTGCAATTCGATTAATGCTGACGTATCACAAATCATTTGCAAATTATCGGTGATCAACGAAACGGCCTCAGATGAAATTTCAAATTTCAGCGTTTTAACTAGGTCCCACTTAGTTTTCTGGCCATCGGTTAGTTGGTTGTAAGTGCTGTCATCGACCGAAGAAATAGTTCTGCTAGGCGTGCTAGAAATAACTTTTAAAATAAGCCCAACAAAAATAAAATCTAGAACGACAAAAAGAATCAATAATTTTTTCATTAATACTCGCAATTCATTGAGCGCGCATCGACAGCGCCAGGTTGGTTTCGTAAAACTCCAGATGCTAAATGCGTTTGCATAACACTGTCAGATTCAGCAATGTGCATTAGGCCCATCGCATGACCAAGTTCGTGTACTAGCAAACTTTCCAAATTAACTTTTCCCTGTGGGCTGGCATCATCCGTTTTGCCAAAGGTAAAGTTTTTGGCATTGATGCGAACGTCGGCATCTATAAGTCTGCTTATGTCCCAGCGAACCGCAGTTCGTGCCTGCTGTGATGGTTGATCAATATCCCAGTCTGACGACCAGTAAATTGCATTCGCACGATCGGTGCCAGGAGAATTTCTAAATCCATCATCACGCACAACTAGGATTAGATTTTTTCGTAAAGTCGTATTCCATTTGGTGGCGGCCGCCTTTATTTCAGCGTCATATTCAATCGGTACACTGCTGGTTATAATGAAGGTTACCGGTGTAGAGGTCTTCCACGAAATGCGTAACGAATTTGCTAAAATGGTGGTGGTAATGAAATTACATGCGTCTTGCGATCCGAATGCAAAAACATCTTGATCCTGGATTTTTAAGGTAAAGCCCTTGTTACAGCCTGTCGCCAGTAAACAAAAACTAAACATTGCTAATGAAATTGCTTTAGATAAAAAGTCGTTTATCACCGATAAATTATCTCTTAAATCGCAAAAACTGACGAGTCGAGTTCTGGAAAGGACTAGGTTATTTAAACAACAAGGTGCCTACTGTACACGCACATAATCCTTAACAGAATTCAGAGCTTAGGATTGATCACTTGCGCTAAATGCTCTATAAGGTAAGGGTTAAAGACCAAACTAGTTTATCTACACGCAGGAGTTTTCGCTCATGTCTAAAAATCATGATCATCACAACCAAGGCGGCTTAATTGCTTTGCTAGGTTCAGTCGGCTTTGTTTTCGTATTTTTCTTTTACATCGTTTTTATTAATAAGGGAGTTTACCTAGATGAAAAAGTTTCTGATCCAACTCCGGTTGGTGCAGTTAAATTTGATCTTGCTAGTGTTAAAGAACCTTGGCTTCCAAATGAAGACGTTGCCCGCGCCGGCGAAAAAATTTACAAAGCAAATTGCGCTGCCTGCCACGGAGCAAAAGGCGATTTAGTTGGCGGTATTCCTAACTCTAGAAATTTAGTTGAAGGCCAATGGAAAGCTGGCGATGGAATCATCGCACACTTCAAAGTTTTACAAAATGGTATCAAAGGAAGCCAAATGGTTTCCTTCAAGCAAATTTTAAATCCCGGAGAACGCTGGGCTGTACTTAATTGGATTGAAACTATTTCGAAAAATAAATCTCAGGATAAGCCTGATGATGTGGCGACATTTGCGAAAAGCGCAGACTAAAGGTTAATGTGAATTTGTTTTCTGTAAGCGCATTACTAATTGCTTTAACTTTGTCATTACCGACATGGGCGCAAACTAACGCCGCCACCGGAATGAAAGAAACCTACACGGGAAAAGAACCAGAAAAGCCGTCGGCTATGATGCCGGATGAACTAAAAGGCGTGGGCATAACGGAAAAAACCGGCCAGAAAATCGACTTGTCTTTAAAAGTTAGATCTGACGACGGCCAACTTGTTCCACTATCGTCGTTCTTCAAAACTCCAAAACCAATTGTGCTAAGTCCTGTTTATTTTAATTGCCCCGGACTTTGTAACTTTCACTTAAATGGCCTAACAGACACTTTAAAAAAAGTGGATTGGTCTCCGGGAAATCAGTTCGATATTATTGCATTCAGTTTTGACTCGAAAGAAAATGCGGATGTTGCGTCGAAGAAAAAAGATAGCTATTTAAAAATTTTTAATCGACCAGGCACAGAAAATGGCTGGCATTTTGTCACGGCCGAACAAGCTGTTGTGACTGCGCTAATGGAACAAGTTGGTTTTAAATTTCGTTGGAATGAAAAAGTCGGCGAGTGGTCACATGCATCGGCGGCAATTATTATTTCTGCAGATGGAACAATTTCTCGTTACTTGCATGGTATTCAGTTCGAACCGCGTGATGTGAAATTAGCGCTAAATGAAGCAGCTAGCGGTAAAGTTGGCAGCATCATCGATTCAGTTATGCTTTATTGTTTTAAATATGACCGTCATCAATCAAAATATGGATTGCAGGTTTTTCGCGTCATGCAAGTGGGGGCCGCTATCAGCGCATTATTATTAGCGTTGTGGTTACTGCCAGTTTGGATGCGAGTCAAAAGGGAGAATAGTTAATGGCGTTGTGGATGTTGATCAACCAAGCTTCTGCTGGAACGTTTATGCCGGAACAAGGAACTGATATTGCCAAACAGGTCGATAATCTTTACGGATTTTTACTTGTTGTCAGTTTTATTTCATGCGCAATTTTAATTGGCGGCATGGTTTATTTTGCAGTGAAATACCGTAGGAAATCGGCAAATGACAAAACCCCATACATTACTCATGATACGCGCCTAGAGGTACTATGGTCAGTCGTACCACTGATAATTTTCTTATTTGTATTTGCTTGGGGCTGGGTTGTTTATCACGACATGCGTGCCATGCCTGCAAATGCGCTTGAAGTTCATGTGACCGGTAAGCAATGGGCCTGGACTATGGAATATAAGAACGGCGTTAAAGCCGTGGAACTTGTTGTTCCGGTTAATAAAGACATTAAAATTATTTTAACGTCTGAAGATGTGATCCATTCTTTTTTCATTCCTAGTTTTCGAATCAAACAAGATGCGGTACCGGGACGATACTCAACACTTTGGTTTCGCGCCGAAAAGTTAGGTGAATTCCACGTATTTTGCACTGAGTTTTGCGGCACCAGTCATTCGGCCATGCTAAGCAAAGTTAAAGTGGTATCACAAGAAGATTTTGATAAGTGGTTAATCGAAGAATCTGAAGTTGGCCTATTACCGTTAGCACAACGTGGTGCTAAGTATTTTCAAACACGCGCCTGTGCCTCCTGCCATAATGTGAATAATCCAGACGTCAAAGTAGGGCCTTCTTTATATAAAAAATGGGGAACAGACGAAGTTTTTGATGATGGTTCAACCGGAAAATTTGACGAAAATTACGTGCGTCAGTCGATACTTGAGCCACAAGCCAAAATCGTAAAAGGATATCCACGGCCATCACCGATGCCTTCTTACCAAGGACAACTTTCTGAATCCGAGTTAAGTGCCATAATCGAATACATAAAAGGTTTAAATTAAGAGGTATAATATGAGTAGCGCTGTTGCAGGAAAAAATTATTTAAACGAGTCCTCTGGTTTGTGGTCATGGTTAACAACTTTAGATCATAAGCGAATCGGAGTGATGTACTTCATTACCGTGATGTTTTTCTTCCTCGTTGGAGGAATTATGGCATTGCTGTTACGGCTAGAATTATTTACTAGCAATACCGGAGTCGGCACCAGCTTTCTGGCGCAGTTACCAAATGTAATCAAGGGGGATGCAAACCCGGCTGATTTATACAACCGGGTCATGACGTACCATGGGGCAATCATGGTGTTCATGGTTATTGTTCCTGGAATACCTGCCATTTTAGGAAATTTCTTTTTGCCACTACAAATTGGCGCCAAAGACGTAGCGTTCCCGCGAATTAATTTATTGTCTTGGTACTGCTTAATGGCGGGCGCCATTTTAGCTTTTGCGACTTTATTTTTTAACAAGATCGATACGGGTTGGACTTTCTACACGCCGTATTCAATTCGTACGGGCACGTCCGTCGTGATGATGGTCTTGGCAGTTTTTATCATGGGCATGAGTTCCATTTTAACCGGCTTAAACTTTATCGTTACGGTTCATAAATTGCGCTGCCCTGGAATGACGATGTACCGTATTCCTCTTTTTGTGTGGGCTTTGTATTCGACAGCTATAATTCAGGTATTAGCGACGCCGATTCTAGCGATAACTTTGTTGTTACTAACAATGGAACGCATTTTTGGAATTGGAATTTTCGATCCAAAACTGGGCGGCGATCCGGTTTTATTTCAACACTTCTTCTGGTTTTATTCTCATCCTGCAGTTTACATTATGATTTTGCCAGCTATGGGCGTGATTTCTGAATTGATGACGACGTTCACAAAAAAGACAATTTTCGGCTATACGGCAATTGCGTATTCGTCATTAGGAATTGCTGCAGTTTCGTTTTTCGTTTGGGGTCATCACCTTTTTGTTTCCGGTCAGTCGGAAATTGCTGGAATTGTGTTTTCATTTTTAACAATGTTGGTGGGTGTTCCGACAGCCATAAAAATGTTTAACTGGCTTGCGACCATGTACCGCGGTTCTATCGAGTTTACCGCGCCTATGTTGTACGCGCTGGGTTTTTTATTCTTATTCGCCATCGGTGGAGTTACCGGAATTATGTTGGCGGTAGTACCAGTCGACGTGCATTTTCATGATACGTACTTTGTGGTCGCACACTTTCACTATGTGATGGTGGGCGGTACGTTGATGGCTATTATGGGCGGATTTTATTACTGGTTTCCAAAAATGTTTGGAAAGATGTATCACGAAGGTTCTGCGATTTGGTCTTGGGTATTTATATTCATTGGCTTTAACGTTACATTTTTCCCACAATTTATTTTAGGTGCGAAGGGAATGCCGCGCCGGTATTTCGATTACATCCCCGAGTTTCAACAATTAAACCGAATTTCCACAATGGGTTCTTGGCTTATTGGAATCGGTTTTGTAATCGGCTTGATTACCTTAGTACGTGCTTTTAAAAGTGGTGAAAAAGCTCCAGACAATCCGTGGGGTGGTAAAACTTTAGAGTGGACGACGTCGACTCCGCCACCACATGATAACTTTGCAGTCGAACCAATTGTGAATGCGGGGCCATATGAGTACAAATAGGACTGTAAACGGTGTTGAAGTCGCCATGCACTTCAAAGACGATGTACATCAGTACTCGTCAAATAAAGAAGGCATTTGGCTTTTCATGGCTACTGAAATTTTAATGTTTGGTGGCTTATTTGTTGGCTATACCATCTACCATACCATGTACCCTGAAATGTTTGCTGAAGGTGCTAAATATTTAGATTGGAAATTGGGTTTTGTTAATACGCTGGTTCTAATTTTATCGTCATTCACTATGGCACTTGGAATTTACTTTAATCAGAAAAATCAACCAAAGAAGGCCGTACTTGCATTAGCAGCCACGATCCTTTGCGGTGCAGTTTTTATGGTGATCAAGTATTTCGAATACACGCATAAATTTCATCTTGGAATATTTCCTGGGCAGATGTTGAACATGGACCTGGTAAAGCCAGAACACGCTAACCTTGGTTTATATTTTGGTTTCTACTACTGCATGTCGGGTCTACATGGAATTCACGTTTTACTAGGTATGGGTATGATCACGTGGGTGATGATTCGCACAATACGTGGTGAATTTCATTCTAATTACTATACACCGGTCGAAGGCGTCGGAATTTTCTGGCACATTATCGATTTGATTTGGATCTTTTTATTTCCGTTACTTTATTTGGTTGGTTAATCCATCCCTAGGAAGAGAGATTAAGATGGGTACACAAGACTCAGCATCACACGCGACAACAAGTTCAGCTCATGGCCATTCTGAGCATCACGTTACACCTTTTAATGTCTACGTTAAAGTGGCAGCAGCATTATTTGCATTAACTTTTTTAACCATAGGCGCCCATTCCATTCGTGAATATTTGCAACCCTTTGCTGCAGTCATTGCATTTTCGATCGCCACTGTGAAGGCCTATTTGGTCGTCGCATTTTTCATGCATTTAAAATATGAAACCAATATTAATCGCGCGATCTTCGTAAGCGGATTTTTATTCCTGGCGCTACTTTTCATTATTTGCACGCTGGACATATACACACGCGTTTCTCAAAGCAGCGTTCTTTAAAATTTGTGTTAAAAACATTTTCGGTTTTAACCAAATTCGGAATTGTTATTTTTGTCTTGTTGGCAGGTCTTGCTGGATATGCCACGGGCTATCAAATTGAAAACACTTTCAATTGGAAGCATCTACTTACCTTTATTCTTGGACTTTATTTTTTAAGTTCCGGAAGTTTGGCCTTAAATCAGGTTCAAGAATACAAACTTGATCAAAAAATGCCTCGAACGAAAAACCGCCCTATTGCAAGTGGTAAAATAACTCCGGCGGCAGGATTTATTTTGTCAGTGGCCATGATTTTTTGCGGCGTAAATTTATTGTACGAGCTTTCACCTATGGCAGGTTACCTATCTGTTATAGCTTTGGTTTTATACAATGGGCTTTACACGTACATATGGAAACCGAAATGGATATTCGCAGCTGTTCCGGGCGCAATTCCTGGTGCATTGCCGGTGACAATTGGTTACGCCGTTAATAATTCAGATATTTTAAATTCAGATTCGGTTTACTTGTTTTTAATTATGTTTTTATGGCAGATGCCACACTTTTGGACCTTAGCCATAAAGTACAAAGAAGATTACCGCTTAGGTGGAATTCCAACGTTACCAACGGCGTTAGGAATTCCAAAAACACTTTTTCATGTAGGGCTATATACATTTTGTTATGCTGGCGTCGCCATTGCATCACCTTTTTTTCTGCACAGCAGCTGGGTATACGCAGCTGTTGTGTTTCCATTTGCATTTATGCTGCTAAAAGAATTTTTTAGGGTTTATCGGTCTAATGCTCAGGAACGTTGGTTCGCATTTTTTATGTGGACTAACATCAGCATGCTGGTCTTTCTTTTTGTGCCGGTTATCGATAAATGGAATTTTCTTTTCATTGGCCGAGTTTAATAGCCCGGCTATCGTAGGTTTTGTAACCTAATAAGATGCTGCACTTACCCGGTTTAATTCTGGATTTAGGAATCATACTAATTACCGCTGGGTTTACCACACTGCTTTTTAGAAAATTCAATCAACCAGTCGTATTGGGGTATATCATTGCTGGCTTGCTGGTAGGACCGCAGTTTTCATTTTTTCCAACGGTAACCGACACGGCTTCAGTGAAAGTTTGGGCCGAAATAGGCGTCATCATTTTAATGTTTAGTCTGGGGCTGGAATTCAATTTTAAAAAATTGGCAACCCTAGGCAAATCGGTTGCAGCTACGGCCCTTTTTGAAATTACCTTTATGCTGACTTTAGGTTACTTGGTTGGACAACTTTTAGGGTGGTCCTTTATGGATAGCTTATTCTTAGGCGGGATAATTTCCATATCGTCGACCACAATTATCGTAAGCTCGATGGAAGAGCTTAAATTAAAAACACAATCTTTTGCTCATTTTGTATTTGGAATTTTAGTGATCGAAGACATCGTTGCTGTCCTGATCTTAGTTCTGCTTTCAACAGTTGCTGTAACGAAAAATTTAAGTGGGTTTGATTTGCTGCTGTCCTCGGGTCGTCTTTTGTTTTTTATAGTTCTGTGGTTTTTAGTAGGAATATATTTACTGCCGTTATTTTTAAAGAAGATTAGAAATCTTATGACGGACGAAACGACGCTTGTTGTGTCATTGGCGCTTTGCTTGCTGATGGTCGTAATAGCTACCCAGCTGGGTTTTTCAGCGGCATTAGGGGCTTTCGTGATGGGCTCGTTACTTTCAGATACAACTGAAGGACGAAAAGTCGAAGTGTTAATTGTGCCAATTAAAAATCTTTTTGCTGCTATATTTTTTGTTTCTGTCGGTATGCTGATTGATTTAGAGGTTTTAAAAGATCATGGCCTAGAGGTTCTATTAATAACCGCCGTACTTATTTACGGAAAAGTGCTTAGTGTCGCTGTGGGCGCATTTTTATCGGGGCAAAGCCACAAAGATTCTTTGCAAGCTGGTATGAGCCTGGCACAAATTGGCGAATTTTCATTTATTATTGCAGCTTTGGGGCTTAGCCTTAATGTGACCAGTGATTTTTTATACCCAATTGCGGTTTCAGTTTCGGCGTTAACAATTTTCACAACGCCGTACTTGATGAAGAATGCATTCGGCATGGCATTGTATCTGGAAAAAAAGTTACCAACCACGACGTTAACTCATATGCGATATTACCACATCACCTTAAACAAACAGACCGAAAAGCCACTTTGGATGGTCATCTACAAAGCGTTTGCAATGAAGGTTTTCTTTAATGCCGTTATCGTCGTAGGTATTTGGCAGATTTTTTATAAATATTTTCTTCCATTATTCGTATCTAGTTATGGTGAACCATTATGGCTTATATCATTAACGGCATTGTTGGGATTGATCATATCGGCCCCATTTCTTTGGGCTATAATAATGGGCCGACCATCGTCGTCCATTCAAGTCGAAGAATTTATTAGAGTTAAAAAACTTGTCTTAGGAATTTTTGTCACTCGTGCAACTATTGCCATAGCCCTTGTGGTTTATTTTTTAAATCTTTATTCACCGCTAGCTTCGGTGTTTGGGCTATTGCTACTTTTCTCGATCTCGATTTTAATTTTTTCAAGCAGGCGCTTAGCTGAAACTATTTATCACAGCTTAGAGTCCAGATTTTTAGAGCATCTTGGTGTTGCGCAATCGTCTAACTAAGGCAGGCGCATTTCAGCCGGAGTATCGATTTGCCGAAACGGGTGGGCTTTCATAAACTCGGGGCGAGCAGAGCACGATTTGTAGATACGATTAACATTTGGAAATTGCTCTAACTTCATTTTAAATCGCTCGGCCGTCGTAGCCATTGGTACCAGTAAAAGATCTGCAGCACTAACCTGTGAACCAAAACAAAATTCTTTTGCCGAAACTTCTAATGATTTTTCTATGGCTTTGAAACCTTGGGTGAACCAATAGTTTACCCAAGCATCTTTTTCGTCTTGTTGGTAGCTGTGCTTCGTTTCTAAATATTGCAGCACTTTTAAATTACCAAATGCGTGCATGTCAGCGTTAATCATTTCGCAGAACTGTAAAGCTTTTGCTCTTGCGAAATGATCGGCCGGGAACAGTCTGTAGGAATCCGGAAAGACATCATCTAGGTACTGCAAAATCACCAGCGATTGTGACAAAACTTTATCGTGATGAACTAAAGTCGGAACGCCACCCATCGGATTTAGTTTTCTGTAAGCGGGTTGATTCTGCTGGCCGCCGTCAGATAGCAAGTGTACGGGCTGATACTCGTAGCTAAGTTTTTTAATTTCTAGCCCTATGCGGACTCGAAATGAGGTTGAGCTTCGAAAATAGTTATAAAGTATAAGCTTATTCATCTGAAAATAATGTCGTGTGCTTAGGCGAAATACAAGACGTGATGTTTTAGTATCTTTTGCTGCAGGTTGTCTTAACTAGCTTTGGCGCTGTGAATGCGAACTGGTTTTTCTTAAGCGTTGTTGCTATTCTTTCAGAACCACCAGGAGGTTCTATGAAGTTCATCGCATCACTAGTTTTAATTCTTACAACATCAATGGCTTTTGCCAATACCGAAGGAAAATCGAACGTTTCATTTTCGATGGCAGGATTAGAAGGCGGGTTTCGCTGGAGTTCAGCGGACGCTAAGAACTCTACGTCTAACAAGCAAACACTAGGATTCCAAATAGGTGGTTCAGGCGTGTTTGATATTGCAACAAATTTTGCAATTAAGTCGGGTTTATTTTATACAGAACGAGCTTTTAAAAATAGTTTCGGTTCGGCAACTGAAGTAACTGGAAAAATTACTTATTTCGATATTCCAGTTTTGTTGATGTTTAAGTTTGAAGATTATGCCGGAGTTTACTTGGGACCCGCATTGTCATTTAAAATGTCTGACGAAATTTCCCAGGATTCATTACAAAATGTAAAAGGCAGTGTCGTGCCATTCCTTGTTGGTGGCCAATTTAAGTTTGCTCCGAACATGGGTGTAAACATTTACTTCGAATCGGTATCAGGCGCGATAGCTGATAACCTAGAAAATTCACGCTCTGTTGGAGCCAACTTACTTTTAACATTTGACTAAGCTAAAGGATATTTCGTGAAGTTAGGCTCGTTAAAATCAAAGTCTTTAGATGGCGAATTAATCGTTGTCAGCCGCGATTTGAAAAAATTTGCACGTGCAGCTGCCATTTGTTCATCTTTACGTGAAGCGATCGAAAACTGGTCTGCTACTGAGCCTAAGTTACAAAAAATCTTTGATGCCTTAAATGCCGGCACTTACGAGCAAGCTGAAAGTGTCGCTGATGAAAGTAAATTTCACTCGTGTTTACCACGCACCTGGCTTTTTGCAGACGGCTCGGCTTACATCCATCACATCAAACTAGTTAGGCAGGCGCGAAATGCTCCGCTGCCGGAAACGTTACTAACAGTGCCATTAATGTATCAGGCTGAAAGTGGGCGCTTCTTAGCGCCTAACGATACAATCCCGCAGACAGATTTTAAACACGGTACTGACTTCGAAGGTGAAGTGGGTATCATTGTCGATCACGTTCCTATGGGCGTTTCATCAGAGCAAGCACTTAAACACATCAAACTGGTCGTTTTAATAAATGACGTTTCCTTGCGTGGACTTATACCTGAAGAGCTAGAAAAAGGTTTTGGCTTCTTCCAAAGTAAGCCAACAAAAGCATTGTCGCCATTTGCGGTGACACTTGATGAATTGGGTTCGGCATGGAACTTGGGCCGCTTAGATTTACCACTTGATGTTCGTTATAACGGGCAGTTTTTCGGAAATCCGAACGCAAAAGAAATGCATTTTCATTTTGGCCAGCTTATAGCCCATGCAGCTAGAACACGAGACTTAGCTGCAGGCTCGTTAATTGGCAGCGGCACCGTTTCGAATGAAGATCCAGCTAGGGGTTCAAGTTGCTTGGCTGAAAAACGCATGATTGAACAAATTAAGAATGGCAAAGCTGAAACGCCATTTATGAAGTCGGAAGACACAATTGAAATCGAAATGAAAAATTCAAACGGGCAAAGTATTTTTGGTAGAATTTTTCAAAAAGTTGTAGCCCTGTAAAAGTGAAAAAGGAATGAAAAGTTTCTACACGTATCCTGCATTTTATCCTGCCTTTAAGGATCTAAGAAACGAATTTGACGCGCATTTTAAAAATTCAAAATCCACGCATGGAAAACGATTTGTGTGGGATTTTTGGTATGATAAAGATCAATATCACCTAATTCGTACACCGGCTTTTCACTACTTTCAAAAAAAAAATTATCAAAATTTTCATTCGCACCTTGTACAATGGGGTCGTGAAAATTTGGGCTGCCATGATATTTCGCCGCCCTGGTTAAGTTATTATGTCGATGGATGTTTTCAAAATTTACATTCGGATGTGCCGCATGGTCCATGGGCGTTTGTCTATTCCCTATCCCCTAATCGAAAAGAATTTCGCGGTGGTGAAACTTTAATTTTAAAATCCGAAACCTTAAACTACTGGTCAAATTACATTGATCAGAAAAATCACGAATATCCTAGTTTTGTTGACCGAATTGAATCGAAAATGAATCAACTGGTAGTTTTTGATCCCCGTTTTCCGCACGGTGTAACAGAAGTAAAAGGGACGCGTGATCCGCTGAAAAGCCGTTTGGTCATACATGGTTGGTTTGTAAACCCAAGGCCTTACGTGACGGGCGGGCTATCAACGGCGCAGGTTCAAAAAGCGGTTCAACCCAAATTTGAACACCTTTCAAAAATTTTAAGCAGCATCGATCTTTTGAACGGCACGTTGTCATGTAGATTGGCGGTCACTCCGGGTGGAAAAGTAAAGACATACACTGTCGTATCAAACAGTGTGCTAAGTCTAACGAATCGCTCTGAAGACCAAAGGTATCTAATGAAAGAATTAAAAAGTTTATTTTCTTCGACGCAATTTCCGACTGCCAAAACAAGTTCGAACGTAACCTTACCACTTATCTTTAAATAGGACTGAAGGATCACATGACACTGACACAACTGACCTATATCGTAGCCGTTGATAAACACAAAAATTTTGGCGTTGCTGCGCAAAATTGTCATGTAACCCAGCCAACTTTAAGTATGCAAATTCAAAAACTGGAAGAAGACATTGGCATCATACTGTTTGATCGTAGCGAACAACCTATCAAAACAACAAAGATGGGTAACATCCTGATTAAGCAAGCAAAAGTTATTTTACGTGAATCCCAATTATTTAGTGAGCTTGTAAGCGAAGATCAAGATCAGACCAAAGGTGAAGTTCGAATCGGTGTTATCCCGACACTTGCGCCCTATCTGATGCCACTGTTTTTAAAAAGCTTTATGAGGGAAAACCCTAACCTAAGAATTATTATCGAAGAATTGCAAACGGCCAACATCGTGAAAAAGATAAAGGATGCCGAGATTGATTTAGGTTTATTAGTAACCCCGATTGATCACGAAGGCTTTGTCACCGAGCCCTTATTCTATGAGCCTTTCCTAGCCTACGTTTCAGAAAATTCGCCTTTAGCTAAGCAAAATAAAATTGAGCAAAAAGAGCTTAATTCGAATGATCTTTGGTTACTTACTGATGGCCATTGTTTTCGTGAACAATCCTTACTACTTTGCCGAAACCGAAAAAAAGTAACTGATTTAAACAAAAACTTACTTTTCGAAAGTGCCAGCCTAGAAACTTTAAAGAAAATGGTGGACCAGGAAAGCGGATTCACGTTGCTGCCGCTACTTGCAACAGATGACATTAAAGATTCGAAGCGCTTAAAAGAATTTGTAAATCCTGCGCCGTCCCGCGAAGTCAGTTTGGTACACAATCATTTTTTCAGAAAAGAAAAAATTAAAAGTTCGTTGGTGAAGTGTATAAAAAATAGTTTACCAAAGGAAATTCCACGGTTGATCACAAAAAATATTGATGTGCTTAGTCTGCCGCTCGGAAAATCATAAACCATAATTTATTTCAATGGGCGCCATTAAATCCGGATGTAAGGATTTCTTTACCGGGCAATTGTTGGCCGTGATTTCAATTTTTTCACGATAATTTTCGGGAATATTATTAGGAAGCTCAATTGCAATTTTCAGGCTTTCAATGCGCCTAGGGTTAGAAGCCATAACCTTTACAACTGAAAATTTACTACCTTTGACGCTGACATTATCTTTTTCAGCCACAATTGCAATGGTCGTCAAGATGCAGGTCCCAAGGGCTACCCCCATTAAATCTGTCGGAGAAAATTTTTCTCCGCGCCCTTGGTTATCCTTAGGCGCATCTGTTTCAATTATCGATCCCGAAGACTCATGTGTGGCCGTGCAATGCTTCTCTGTTGTGTATAGTCCTGTCATTTTGACCATGTACTAAGTCCTCATTCCAGTTAGATAAATCTATTTTTAAAGCATAAGAAATAACATCATTTATATGCTCTGCAAAAATAAATTCGATCTGCGACTTTACATCGTCTGGAATTTCTTTCAAATCTTTTTCGTTACGTTTCGACATAATAATCTTATTCACACCTGATCGATGCGCAGCAATAACTTTTTCTTTAATACCACCAACAGGTAAAACTTTACCACGCAAACTAATTTCGCCAGTCATTGCTAACCGCGGATTTACCGGCGTCCGTGAAACCAAGGAAGCCAATGAAGTTAACAAAGTTACGCCTGCTGAGGGCCCGTCCTTTGGAATAGCCCCAGCTGGTAAATGGATATGTAAATCAAACTTATTGAAATCAAAAGTTGGATTTAAAAATCCCATTCTGGCTTTTATCAATGACTTTGCTATTTGGGCGGACTCTTTCATAACGTCGCCAAGTTGGCCTGTTAAAATTAAATCTCCTTTTCCGGGAACCAGTGCCGATTCAATAAATAAAATATCGCCGCCAACCGGGGTCCAAGCTAAACCTGTGACAACTCCGGGCGTTGTTAGCTGATCCGTTACTTCATACGTATAGCGTTCCGCACCAAAAATTTGTTCAATATCGCTGATATCAATCACAATTTTTTGCTCTGCTTTTAAAACCCGTTCACAGACAGTCCGACACACTTCTTGAAGTTTTCGCTGCAGATCCCGCACGCCAGCTTCCCGCGTGTAGTGGCTAATAATTTTCATTACGGCCGCATCCGTAACACGCACGTCTTCTTTTTCTAATCCGTGTTCAATAAGTTGCTTAGCCCAAAGATGATTCTTAGCTATATGTAGCTTTTCTGCTGTAGTGTAGCCGCTTAGGTCAATTATTTCCATACGATCTAATAATGGCAGCGGAATGGAATCTAAAGAATTGGCCGTCGCGATGAACGTAATATTTGACAGATCAAACGGAGTATCTAAGTAGTGATCTGCAAATGTGTTATTTTGCTCTGGATCAAGGACCTCAAGCAAGGCAGCTGAAGGGTCGCCCGAATAACTTCGTGAAAGCTTATCAATTTCATCTAATACAAAGACCGCATCATTTTGATCTGCTTTTTTTAACGCGGATAGTATGCGTCCTGGCAATGCCCCGATATAAGTTCTTCTGTGGCCGCGAATTTCTGATTCGTCACGCACACCCCCTAAACTAATGCGTTGATATTTCTTTCCTAGCGCTCGGGCAATACTTTGGCCAAGGGACGTTTTACCCACCCCTGGTGGACCGACAAATAGCAATATCGAACCTTTTTTATCATTTTTAAGTTTCATCACAGCCATGTGCTGCAAAATTCGTTTTTTAATTTTATCTAAACCAAAATGATCTTCATTTAATATCTTTTCAGCCTGATCAAGATTAATTTCTCGTTGTTCGGACGATTTGCTCCATGGCAAAGCCAGCATAAAATCTAAATGCGATCGTACCATTTGATATTCCGGAGACTGCGAATTCGAATTTTCTAACTTATTAAGCTGCTGATTGGCTAACTCGAAGGCTTCTTTACTAAGGCCATTTTCATTAATTTTTTGACGATACGATTCAATAAAATTAAACTCATCTTTTTCGCCAAGCTCTTCTTTTATTGTTTTCATTTGCTCGCGCAATATATGATCGCGCTGAGTCTGACCAATTTTACTTGTAAGCTTATTGCGAATATCGATATGAATCTTCATTCGTTCTTTTAAGTCGTGTAACGAACTTAACAAATTCATGACGCGCGTTTTTACCGAGATTGTTTCAAGAATCTTTTGCTTTTCAATCATTGAAATCTCTGAATTAGCCGCAGCCATGTAGGTTAACAATGAAATATCATCAATAACATCGATAATTTCTTGGACTGATTCTGTATTGCCGGGTGAAAGCTCCAGCACTTCCTTTGAAATACCTTTTAAAGTCGTAAGTAAAGCATTCTCGGTAACGCGGTCCATATCAACCATATCATCCAAACGTTCAACGTAGGCTTCAAAAATATCGCTCTCTGCTTTATAAGAACTTACGCGAACGCGGTAGTATCCGCGCACGACAATAAAGTAACCAGACTCGTTTGCGGACTTAATAGATTCTATTTTACACAAGGTTCCAATCTCATTTAAATCTTCAATCTTCTCAACACTATGTTCCGGATCTTTTTGCGACAGCGTTAAAATCCAATTACTTTTTTGCTGTGCCAAATCAACCGCGCGAACGCTTTTATCGCGACCTACACGTAAGGCCTGTGTCACCCCTGGATAAAGAACAGTATTTTTTAGTGGTAGAACGGGAAACGAGCCTGCAGGTATAGTCATGAATTCTCCCTTGCTACAGAAAATTTTTCTGTTAGTTAAATCAAAGGTGAGATTAGATCTGAAACTGTCAAGGTCGTTAGAACATGTTCAATAACATTGTTTCCTGCTGGCGCTAATGTTAAAGCTAAAGTTATGAAGCACATATTAATTTGTTTGTTAGCTATCACAATTTCTTCTTGTACCAATAACAAAGAATTGGGAACCAAAGATAACCCCATAAAGTTTTTCCTAATTCCTGCTCAAGATATGCAGGCATTATCAGACAACGGAAAAGTTTTAGAAAAATTTTTAACCAAGGATATAGGTTTAGAAGTCCGAGTTGATTTGCCAGTAAGTTATATTGCAGTCGTAGAGGGCTTCGGTTCTAAGCGTGCCGATGCTGCTATAATTAACACGTTCGGTTATATCCTAGCGCACGAAAAATACGGCGTTGAAGCGCGTCTAATGTTAATGAATCGTGGACGAGACGAATACTACGGTCAAATAATCACCAGAACAGACAGCAAAATTAAAACGATAAAAGATATCGACAAAAAAAAGTTTGCATATGTTGATCCGGCTTCGACCTCGGGCTACTTGCTACCCATGCGGCTTTTTAAAGAAGAAGGTGTTAAACCAAAAGACCATATCTTTTCTGGGCGGCACGACACGGTCGTAGCAGCGGTTTATCAAGGTCAAGTGGACGCTGGCGCTACTTTTTATACTCCACCTGATAACGAAGGTCCTAAAGATGCGCGCATGTTAGTGAAGACCCAGTTTCCGGATGTGTTTGAAAAAATAAAAATCTTAAAACTGACGGGGCCAATTCCGAATGATCCTGTAGTTTTTAGAAAAGATTTGCCAGAAGAAATTAAAATAAAAATAATTAATTCATTATCTAAATATATCAAAACTGAAGAGGGCGCAAAGGTCCTGCTTGCTATGTATCACGTGACCGATTTTAAAAAAGCTGAAGATAAAGATTACGATAAAGTTCGCGGTTATTTAAAAGATTTAGGTCAAACTGCGCAGGATTTTATAAAAAAATAATTACTTTTTGGTGATATACAGTTCTTTAAATTTAGTTTGCGGATCGAGTTCGCGGGTAAATGTGTACTCACAAAGTTCTAAAAGAACTAACTCGCACGTGGTGAAAATTAAATTATCATCGACCACATGTCCGCCTAAAGTAGCACCAGTTTTATCAGCCACTGACATATGAAGATGTAAGCCATTCATAGAAACAGTGCCGTTTAATGATATAATTTCGTAATGCTCTTGCCTAAGTAGAAAGTTTTGCGCATAAGCCAGACGAAGATGAACTTGGCTTAAGCTTCCAACCGAGCTAACAATGCAACCCGCTAAAATTGAATGAGCATGGCAGAAAATTAAAATCTCTTTCTTTAAATCCTGACCAGGCTTCAACCTTAAAGCATGCATCTTCACTGCGTCCATTACAGTGCCAACTGTGCTACGAAAGATTCAACCATTGTGCGTGCTGAACTGAAAAATAAACCTAGGCCAAAAATCAACAGCGAACTGCCAATACGGATGTTGCGGTTGGTTTCGTCGCTTGTGTAATAGTGAAAAAGCATATGAAATCCAAAGATCAAATCGTTAATAATTCGAGCAAAAAAATTATTTACAAATTTTAATGTCGATTGAATTCCGCTTAAAAACTTATTTTTGGTTTTAGCTAATCTTAACTTTGGCCAGAATTCATCGTGAAACACTGCGCGACCTTCGACTGACAAAATAATAAGTCCTGTCACAATCAGTGCAGCATCAAAAGGAAAAGTTATTAATAGAAAGCCAACCAAGTAGCGAATAAAAAAGTAAATATTAAAAAGAAAAGTTCGCGCCACCTTAAATAATTCTGAAACGATCGGTTGGTTCTGATCTGCAAACGATTCACTTCCGCTGGTCCAAATTTTCATGAATCTAACGCCAAGACCTTCACGCGCAATTTCTCTTTTAGTACGTTCAGAATCTTCTGTCAGGCCACTTTTTGTTTCATACTTGTACTTGTAGACGCGCGCTTTACTAAGGGCTAGTTGATCATCCCTTAAATTGTAAATCTCGTACGCATTCTTGGCCAGTCGAACATATATTTGATTTGTAATATCGCGGTAAACAACAGGTGCAGTCGCTTTACGTAGTCCTAGCATTGAATAACCAGCAAGAAATTTTTCCAAACTCTTTCTGTAATCATCTTTTTTTTCATTTAACCAAACGCCGCGTAGTTTTTGGTTTCCAAGTTCGATCAGATCAACGGGTGAATTTAGAAAGTGCGCCCAAAGGTAGTCCCACCAAAAATCGGTCATGGTAACAAGCTCTTTTTGATTGCTTGTGATCAGACGACCTTGTTCTAAAATAAGCATACTAAGTACGGTATAGCCATCACGAGGTAAGCCCACTTGCACTTTTTTGAAAGCTTCGATGATGTGGACCATGCCGATGAAAGCTGTTTGAAAGTAATTTCGTAAAAAAACTTTTCCTTTTATTTGTGAATAGTATTTTTTGTGTAATCGTAAAAGGTTGTTGGTATCAGTAGTTAAGTCACTTAACAAAATAATAGGTTCTGCATCATTAGGGCGTAAACGTGCCTGATATTCTAAATCAAAGTATTCGGCTGCATATCCGCCGTCCAATAGTGTGGGTGTCGAAACCTTTTTAAATTCCTGATCTAGAAATTTAATTACGGTTTGACCAAGCGAAACGTACTTATCTAATTTTTTTTCAGCAAAAATTTTTCGCAAATCAGAAATTGTAAGCGCAGCTGCGCTTACCTGAACTGATACCAGAAAAGAAACTATCAAGATGAAAAATCGCATGTAACAGCAAGTGTAACACGCACAAAAAGCGAAGGTAATTCAAGCTAGACTTAGCTAAGGACTAGTAAGTGCGAAACAAAGCGCTAACCAGACCCTTAATTTCAACATCTTTAGGATGGTACCACACTGATTTTAGGCGTGGGTTGGCTGGGCGAAGTTCAATCAACTTACCTTTTTCAGGTTGCTCTGGATTGGCTTTAAAAAAGTATTTTTTTACAGTGGCTTCGTTATCCACACTAGCCACAACTAAATCCCCATCACGGGCCGCTGTTTGCGAATGGACTACTAATGTGTCGCCATCAAAAATACCTTCATCAATCATCGAATCGCCTTCAACTTTTAAAGCAAAGTGATTGTCTTTAGACTTAACTAGATATGCTGGGATATTTATAAATTCATTCTCAACCAAACGCTCGATCGGCAGACCAGCTGCAACGCGACCTAAAAAAGGAATGGGCAGAACCTTCGAATGGTTTTCGTGATCGGCGGAAGACTGACCAAGACTAAAGCTGTTCGAAGACTCTGCCGCAATATGAAGTCTTTGTACTAAATCTTTTTTAAAATCTTTAGCGGAATTCAAAATCTGAATAGCGCGTTTTTGATTTTGCGGAATATGAACGTAGCCTTTGCTGGACAATTGCTTCAAATAATTCTGAACCGAGTTATAAGAAGCAAAACCAAAGTGATCACAGATCTCCTGGTAAGAGGGTGAGATCTCATTTTCAAGAAGTTCGTCCTCAATAAATTGAAGAACTGCTTTCTCTTTGGACGTCAAGGATGGGAGGGGCAAGTTGTTCTTTTTCATACACATAAGTTACAGTGTAATTTATGTGTAAGTCAATGGGTCATATCGCTTTTTCGTAATTATATGTCACCGCAGTTTTTTGCGGAGTTGGCGCTGGACGTTCGGCCTGTGCAGGGACATTTCTAGACGACTCAGGCATCACAGAGCAGTTCTGGAACAGCAGCAGCATGACAGGATTCGCAACAAATAAAATTGCTAGTAGGAAACTGCTCTTTGGTGCCATCAATCCTCCGGATTAAAGTCTAGGTAACTTCGTTATACCTCTTCGGAGGCATTCTAAAAAACATGAGGACTTTTTTTACAGTTTGTGATGAACTTCCCAAAATGCTTCGCTTTATTTTTAGTATTCTCTTTTTAACAGGATTAGCCGCCCATTCAGAGCCACTCTCTTTGAGACAGTCCTGTATTAATTCACTGAAGGGTTATAAAAGTTATTTCAAGGATGAAGTGCTCGAGCAGGTCTGCGAAAAAGCGCAACGCTCAACAGAATGTAACAGCGCCAAGGGCGAACCCATTGTTCACTTAGATTTCGCAGGTGTTGCGCCGAAGCCAAAAAAAATATTAGTACTTAGTCTCATTCACGGCGACGAAACCCCGGCAGGCGGTCTTGGCAGGTTCTGGATAGAGCGTCTTAAAAAAGTGGATGCGCGCAATACCTGGCGTGTGCTGCCAGTGGTTAATCCCGATGGCGTCAAAGCAAAAACCAGAACAAATTCTGAAGGCGTGGATTTAAATAGAAATTTTCCGACTTTAGACTGGGCGGCAGATGCGCAAGATTTTTGGAAAGCTAAAGCTAGCGCGTCGCCGCGGAAGTTTCCCGGAGCCACAGCCGGTAAAGAGCCCGAAGTTCGCTGTGTAATGCAACATCTTGAAGACTTTATTCCTGATTTTGTGATTTCTATACATACGCCGTTGAAGGTCTTAGATTTTGATGGACCAAAAGTGAAGCCGCCAAACTATTCTTATTTGCCATGGAAAAGTTTGGGTAATTTCCCTGGAAGTCTTGGCCGTTATCTTTGGGTCGAGCGCAAAATTCCAGTTCTAACCACAGAGCTTCGTGATGAACTTCCGGCAGGATCAGCTTCCTTTGAGCAGCTACAAGATCTTATCGGTACCTTGGTACAAACCGATTTAAAGTAATTAAAAAAATGAAAATTGTGCTCGCTTTTTTTGGTGATGGCGTTTGATCTTATAGGCCAGATCTTTTTAATTTTTTGTAAATATCAGAGTCGTTTCGTTTCCCGATAAAATCTACAAATAAAGTCTCATTTTTAATATAGAAGAGAATTCGATACTCGCCTGAGGTAGCTCGTTTGTATGGAGCATGGCCTTTTAAAAAAGCTACATCAGTTTGCATTTTATTTTCTCTGAGTTCATGTATTTTCAGTGCTATCTGTCTTTGAATCTTGGCGGGAAATTTTGCAATGTCCTTCGCGGCCGATTTTGAAAACTCAATCTGCAGCATTTAACATTTTCTTCAGCAGGCTTTCAGACTTGGCTTTTCCGATGTACCCTTCCATAGAGGCCTCTTTAGCTTTTGATGCAAACCACGAGTCCTCAAGGTCGACTAATCGATTGTATTCTTCAATAGAAACAACGACCGCAATTTCCTTGTTGTTTCGCGTGATTTTAACGGGCGCTTTTCTTGAATCATCCAGCAGTTCACCAAAATTATCTTTTGCTTCGGTTGACTTGTATAATTTCATTTATGACCTCACTTACCAAGTATATTGTAATAAGCTATTCCGGTCAATATAGCTTAATTAGTTAATTTAAAAGCATTATATGGTATTTGAGTTAAAAATTATGCCTTACGCTAAATTAGTGTCTGGTGTTTCTTTCTTTTGCGTTCTGAATTGCAACCAGCCTGTCCTGTGAACTTTCCATCTCGTGTTGGATTTCAAGCAACTGGCTGACCAAAGACTCTTTCGCGATCTTAATAGCTTCGTAGATGTCGTCGTGACGCGCTTCTGCTTCGATAGAGCTGTCTTCTTCTTTAAGAACGATAGCAATGCGGTGTTTGAACGCCGGTGACTTCTTGATTTCGGTAACGGTGGTCTCAGTTTCGTCATCAGCATCGCGGCCTTGCGGATCACGGGCAATGACTACAATCAGTGTCTCAGGCGTGATAAAGGGGTTAAAATCAATGATCTGCTGATGGATGAATGATTTTATCTCAAGACTTGTTTCAATCAGATCCGTGGTGGTTTTCAGTAAGTTGGAGTTAGCTGACATAAATGCCTTCCTTGCTGAAAGTTAAGTGACGTTTATTAATATTAACATGTTGAAATCAGACTCAAAAGTCCAATAGTGCGAATTCTTTTTTTCTGCCTGAGAAGCATTAAATTGCAGGACATCATGGCGTGTGTATCGACTTAAGTCAGTGTATCAATTTAAGTTATGTTCGAGATTAATATTCATAAATCGTGGGCCAAATATCTTAATTCTGAATTTGAGACACCATCCATGGTGCAACTAAAATCTTTTTTACAAGACGAAGTAAAAAATAAAAAAAATATTTTTCCGGCAGCAGAAAATGTTTTTAAGGCGCTGCAACTTGTTCCGCTCGAAGATGTGAAAATAGTCATCTTAGGTCAAGATCCGTACCACGGCACGGGTCAAGCACACGGGCTTTCGTTTTCCGTACCAGCACAAATGAAAATTCCACCATCCCTACAAAACATTTTTAAGGAATTGGAAAGTGATTTACAAATAAAGCCAGCAGTTCACGGTGATCTTACGCGCTGGGCGCAGCAAGGTGTTTTGCTTTTAAATAGTGTTCTAACAGTGCAACAAGATTTAGCGGCCTCGCATCAAAAAAAAGGCTGGGAGCAATTCACCGATAAAATTATTTCGATCGTCAATCAGAACTGCGATCACGTTGTATTCATCCTTTGGGGTTCGTATGCGCAAAAAAAAGCAGAATTCGTAGACCAAAACCGTCATCTGGTCTTAAAAAGCGCGCACCCGTCGCCCTTGTCGTCCTATCGCGGTTTTTTTGGCTCGAAGCCATTTTCAAAAGCCAATCAATGGTTAAGTTCCAAAGGTATAAACCAAATTCAGTGGTGAAAAAAAGTTGAATTGAAGTCCCAATGGGGTAGGCTAATCACGATCTGAATTAAATCACTTTCACGGGAGAAATTCATGTTTTTAAGACAGGCAGTAATCTTGACGCTATTTATATCTTCAACAGCATTTGCTGCAAAAAATTTAATTTACTGCATGGAAGGTAGCCCATCCACTTTTAATCCGCAGCTAGCAAGCGATTCGGTCAGTTTGAATTCATCAAGCCAAGCTATTTTTAATCGTCTGGTTGAATTTAAAAAAGGTTCTACCGAAGTTATTCCAAGTCTTGCTAAGTCATGGACTGTCGCAAAAAATCGTAAAACGTACACATTTAAATTGCGTGATGACGTTACTTTTCACAGCAATGATATCTTTAAGCCATCCCGCAAGTTCAACGCTGATGATGTGGTTTACACTTTTAAATCGCAGATGGATGCGAAGCACCCGTTAAGTATTCCTGCTGCCAACTATGAATATTTTAAGGCAATGGAACTGGATCAGATTATTGCCGATGTTAAAAAAACCGACGACTACACAGTCGTGTTTGAATTAAAAAAACCAGAGGCTCCGTTTTTAGCAAATTTAGCAATGGATTTTGCCAGCATCCTGTCTGAAGAGTATGCGCAAAATTTAGTGAAATCGGGAAAAGGCTTAAAAATGCTTGAGACCAATCCGATCGGCACAGGTCCATTTGTGTTTAAGTCTTACCAAAAAGATTCAGCAGTTCG